>JBBQBW010000605.1:0-2052 GCA_038318025.1 Burkholderiales bacterium
ACCCACTCCCAATCTCCGCTGGTGAGTAGCGTCCGGCTCAATCAAGTCCCGCGGCCCCTGCCCGGGCGCAAAGCGAATCAATTGCGGCGCTTGAAAAAATGCTGGCAATAAAACCCCACCAGGGCGCCCACCACCAGCACCCCCAGGCTCTTGAACGGCATGAGCCCGATGGTGAACGAAGCCGCGGTCCAGCTCCTGGTCGCGAGCGACTGCTGCGCGCTCCAGTAGCCGGCGAGGTAGATCATGACGATCCCCGCGAGGCACGCGAGGAAGATCGTGGACGCGGTGCGGCGATTCGCCAGGCGCTCCATCTCCACTCCCAGGATCGCCGCGAGGAAGAACGGCAGCCCCAGCATGGCGCTCGCGACCGGCTGGGACATGATGGTGTGGATGGTATCCAGCAGCGCGCGGCTGCCGGGCTCGCCGCCCACCGCGATTCGCGCCAGAACGTTGAAACCCACGATGGACAGGGCCGCGGCCCCCAGCGCCCACGGCGAGTAAAACCGGTGCAGGCGCCCGCGGGAGGGCTTGTAGAAGCCACGCTCGGGACCGCCGCGCAGCCAGGTCCGAAGGGGGGAGGAAGTCGATGCCATGCCGCGATTGTAATGGCATAGAATCGGGCCATGATCCCCCGGATGCTCCTTTACAGTGCGCTTTTCGCTGCCGTCGCCCCGATACAGGCCGCGCCGCGCTGCGAAGCGCTGCTGGACCACCGGGTCGAATCGCTGCTCGGAGAGAAGGAAGACCTCTGCCAGTACGCGGGCAAGGTGGTGCTGGTGGTGAACACCGCTAGCTACTGCGGCTTCACCCCGCAGTACCAGGGGCTGCAGGCGCTGGACCGCCAGTACCGCTCGAAGGGCCTGGTGATCCTGGGCTTCCCATCCAACGACTTCGGCGCGCAGGAGCCCAAGGGCAACGGCGAGATCGCGGAGTTCTGCGATCGCACCTACGCGGTCAAATTCCCGATGTTCACCAAGACCTCGGTGGCCGCCGGCGCTTCACCCTTCTTCGACGGCCTCGCTGACGCCACCCGGCAGCGCCCGAAGTGGAATTTCCACAAGTACCTCATCGCCCGCGACGGAAAACGCGTCTCGAGCTTCCCGTCAAAGGTCGACCCGGAATCGCCGGAGTTCACGGCCCGGGTCGCGGAGCTGCTCGCCGCGCGCTGAAGGACGCCGCCATGGATTTCGAGTATTCGCTGCGCCCCGGGTACCTGCTCGTCACGGTGACGGGCGGCTTCGATGCGTGCCGCGCCCGCGTGGAGCTGGGCAATATCGTGCGACAAAGCTGCAGCTCGGGCTTCGAGCGCATCCTGGTCGATGCGCGCGCGATGCAGGCGGAAGTTCCGGTCGCCGACCGCTACGAGCTCGCCACGCGGCTCGCGTCGATGGCGGCCGGTCCCTTCCGCATGGCGATCCTGGTGGCGGAGAGCCACCTGGGCACCAGGATGCTGGAAGACACCGCGGTCAACCGCGGCCTCGAGGTGCGCACCACCGATTCGCTGGTGGAAGCGCACGAGTACCTGGGCCTCAATCCCCGCCCGGCCCCTGCCCTCAGAGCTGCAGCGTCGCCCTGAGGAAAGTGCTGCGCCCCACTACCGCGCCCTCGCCCACGGTTGCGAACTCGCGGTGCTCGCGGTCGAAGGCGTTGGCCACCACCAGAGAGATGACGAAGATCGAGGCCGGCGCGTCCCGACGTCCTTTCGCGCACCTCTTCGCCGCCCTCGCGCTCGCGGCCATCCCTTCCCTCTCATCCGCCCAGGCTGCTGCCGCCCCGGAGAAACCCGCGGCGGCGCAGAAGCCCGCTGCCGCGGAGAAGCCGGTCGAGAAGCTGGAGAAGATCGAGGTCCAGGCCGACGGGCTCGCCGAGCGCCGCGAATCCACGGCGTCGAAGATCATCGTGAACAACGCCGAGATCGTGAAGTACGGCGACACCAACGCGCTGGAAGTTCTGAAGCGCCTGCCGGGCGTGACCGTGGGCGGCTCGGGCGGGCGCGGCGCAGAAGTGCGCATGCGCGGCCTGGGCGGCGGATACACCCAGATCCTCATCGAC
>JBBQBW010000606.1:0-2044 GCA_038318025.1 Burkholderiales bacterium
GCCGCTGGCTGCTCAACGTCGCCACCGGCGCGATCCTCGCCGCCGTGGTGTTCGCGATCTTCAATTACGGGCTCGGGCTCACGCTGCCGGCGGGCATCCTGAAGGGGCTCGTCTGATGGACATCTGGGCGCAACTGATGCAGGGCTTCCAGGTGGCCCTCACGATGCAGAACCTGATGTGGTGCCTGGTGGGATGCATGCTCGGCACCGCGGTCGGCGTGCTTCCGGGCGTGGGCCCCGCGGTCACGGTGGCGCTGCTGCTGCCGATCACCACCAAGGTGGATGCGAGTGGTGCCCTGATCATGTTCGCCGGCATCTATTACGGCGCGATGTACGGCGGCTCGACCACGTCGATCCTGCTCAACACTCCCGGCGAGAGCGCCACCATCGTGACCGCGATGGAGGGCAACGCGATGGCCAAGCGCGGGCGCGCGGGTCCCGCACTCGCCACCAGCGCCATCGGCTCGTTCGTGGCCGGCACCCTCGCCACCATCGGCCTCACGTTCCTCTCGCCGCTGGTGGTGCAGCTGGGCCTGAAGTTCGGGCCCCCCGAATATTTCGCGCTGATGATCCTCGCCTTCACCACCGTCTCGGCGGTGCTCGGCGAGTCGACCCTGCGCGGCCTCGCGAGCCTCTTCCTCGGGCTCGCGATCGGCCTGGTCGGCATCGACAACCAGACCGGCCAGGCGCGCTTCGCCTTCGGCGTGCCGCAGCTGCTCGACGGGATCGAGGTGGTGACGGTGGCCGTGGGCCTCTTCGCCGTGGGCGAGACGCTCTACTTCGCCTCCAAGCTGAACCAGCTGGAGGAGAAGCTCGAGACCATCAAGGGCTCGATCTGGATGCGCGCGGAGGACTGGAAGCGCTCGTTCTGGCCGTGGATCCGCGGGACCCTCATCGGCTTCCCGTTCGGCACCATCCCCGCTGGCGGCTCCGAGATCCCCACGTTCCTTTCCTACGCCGTGGAGAAGAAGCTCACCAGGCACCCCGAGGAGTTCGGCAAGGGCGCCATCGAGGGCGTGGCGGGGCCGGAGGCGGCGAACAACGCCGCTTCCACCGGGACCATGGTGCCGCTGCTGACCCTGGGGCTGCCGACCTCCGCGACCGCGGCGATCCTGCTCTCGGCGTTCCAGCAGTACGGCCTGCAGCCGGGACCGCTGCTGTTCGAGTCCAATTCGGCGCTGGTGTGGGGCCTCATCGCGAGCTTCTACATCGGCAACGTGATGCTGCTGGTGCTGAACCTGCCGCTGGTGGGGCTGTGGGTGAAGCTACTCGCGATCCCGCGACCGCAGCTCTACGCCGGCATCCTCGTCTTCGCCACCATGGGCGTGTACGGCATGCGCCAGTCGCCGTTCGACGTGATCCTGCTCTACGTGGTCGGCCTGGCGGGATTCCTGATGCGTCGCTTCGGCTTTCCCGCGGCACCCGTCATCGTGGGCATGATCCTGGGGCCGCTCGCCGAGGAGCAGATGCGCCGCTCGCTCGCCATCAGCCAGGGCGAATGGAGCATCTTCTTGACCCACGGCATCTCGGCGTTCCTGCTCGCCCTCACGGTCGCGGTGCTGCTGGTGCCGGCCATCACGCGGCGCCTGCGCCGCCGGGAGGCCTGAGCGCGCATGGAGCTGCGCTTCGACCGTTTCTACCGCTACGCCGACTTAACCGAGATCCTCCAGCAGTTCGCCGCCGACCACCCGGGACTCTTCGCGACGCAGAGCCTCGGCAAGAGCCACGAGGGCCGCGACATCTGGGTGGTGGTGGCCACCCGCCGCGAGCACGGAGCGCACCGCGACAAGCCGGGCTTCTGGATCGACGGCAACATCCACGCGGGCGAGCTCACCGCCTCCACCGCCTGCCTTTACTACCTCCAGGCCCTCGCGGAGGGCTACGGCCGCGACCCGGAAGTGACGCGTCTGCTCGACACCCGCACGCTCTACATCTGCCCGCGCGTGAATCCCGACGGCGCCGAATGGGCGCTCGCCGACCGGCCGAAATACATCCGGTCGTCGACGCGTTCCTATCCCTACGACGAGGATCCGGTCGACGGCCTC
>JBBQBW010000607.1:0-2034 GCA_038318025.1 Burkholderiales bacterium
GATGCAGCGCGCGAGGCGCTCGTCGGTCACCGGCTTGAGCAGGTAGTCGACGGCATCGCGGTCGAAGGCCTCGACCGCGTACTGGTCGAACGCGGTGACGAACACCACGTGCGTTCCGGCGCCGATGCGGCCGGCGAGCTCGAGGCCGGTGAGGCCGGGCATGCGGATGTCGAGGAAGGCGACTTCGGGCGCATCCTGCGTCACCGCAACGAGCGCCGCGACGCCGTTGGCCGCCAGCGGCAGCACCTCGAGCTCCGGCCACAGGGCAGCGAGCCGCGCGCGCAGGTGTTCAGCGAGGTGCGCCTCGTCGTCGGCGATGAGGGCGCGCGTCATCGCGGCAGGGTGATGCGCACCCGCGTCCCGGCGGGAGCCTGCTCGGCGACCTCGATGGCGCCGCGCACTCCGTAGATGAGGCGCAGCCGGTCGCGCAGGTTGGTGAGGCCGACGCCGCCATGCGTGGTGGGCGCGAAGCCCACGCCGGTATCGGCGATCTCGACCACGACGCTGTCGCCCTCGCCGCGGGCGGTCATGGACACGGACCCACCCTCGATCTTGGGCTCGAGGCCATGCATGATGGCGTTCTCCACCACCGGTTGCAGCAGCATCGGCGCGATCGGGAAGCCCGCCAGGTCGGGGGCCACATCGATGGAATAGCGAAGGCGCGCGCCCATCCTCACCTGGAGCACGTCGAGGTAGGCCGCGATCAGCACCGCCTCCTCTCCAAGGGTGGTGGTCTCCATCCGCGTGGCCGCGAGCGAAGAGCGCAGGAAGCGGTTGAAGCTCTCGAGCATCCGTTTCGCCTGGGCCGGGTCGGGATCGATCAGGCTGGTGACGTTGGCGAGGGTGTTGAAGAGGAAATGGGGCTCGATCTGCGCCTGCAGCGCCCGCAGGTTGGCGAGCGCCGCCTCGCGCTCGACCTCGACCACCCGGGCCCTCTCGCGCTCGAGGGCCGCCTCCGCCCGCGCGCCGCGCTCGCGCGCAAAGAAGATCGCGGCGAGGATCGTCGAGATGACCACGCTGGAGGCGGTGAGGACTCCGATCCACCGTGCGTTGCCAAGCCAGCGGCCGGTGGGCAACCCGATCGCGCTCGCCACCGCCAGGAACCCCAGCACCACGCCGGCGGTGCTCAGGCCCGCGTAGTAGAGGACCATGGGGAGCTTGCCCGCGCCCAGCGCGCGCCTCTCGAGGCCGGTTCGGGCGCCGAGGACGAACAGGAGGTGGATGGTGTAGCCGATGGCATTGGCCATCACCACGTTCCAGAACAGCAGGTTCAGGGTCGCCTTTTCCGGCGAGAACAGCAGCGTGGTCGCCCAGAAGAGGCCGCCGATCGCGCAGTTCCAGATGAAGGTGAAGGCGATGTCCCGGCGGATGCTCGGGGCGAAGCGCTGGAAGTAGGGGATCACCTCCAGGGGGTGGAATTCGAAGGTGTCGCGCTTGCGCGGGGAGCACGAAAGCTCGGGGTTCATGGCGCGCATCCTACGCGACGCCCGCCCCGGGCCGGCCCGGGGATGCGACGGATGGCCCGACAGCGGCGCGAGCGGCAGCCGGACGGGTTAAAATGCGCTCGCCGGGCGGGTGTAGCTCAATGGCAGAGCAGAAGCTTCCCAAGCTTACGACGAGGGTTCGATTCCCTTCACCCGCTCCACCCCTCGCGCTGGTCGTTCCGGAACCGCGCACCCCGGCGGCGGGTCTGAGCCCATGTCCCCCAAACCGGAGTCCTCCCATGGCCATTCCCTACCTCCTCCTCGGCGCCGCGGCGATGTACCTGCTCGATCCCCAGTCCGGGAGGAAACGCCGCGAAGCCCTCGGCGGGCAGCTCGGCACCGCCCGGTCGCTGATCCAGAACGTGCCCACCGCCCTCCTCGAGGCCCGCGAAGCGGTCGTCACCGACGCCAAGGTACGCGCCCACGAGATCCTCGACGGCACCCGCCAGGCCCTGCAGGCGCGGCGGCTGGGGGAGAACGCCCCCACGCTCGCCGACGCCATCGACAGCGTGATCGAGCCGTGGCGGCGCCGCGAATGGTCGCCGGCCCA
>JBBQBW010000608.1:0-2023 GCA_038318025.1 Burkholderiales bacterium
CCAGCCACCATGCAACAACGACGAGGGCCGTACGCAGGAGTGTCTTCATGGGGCACCGTGGTGAGAGCGCCTCCACGATATCCAGCAAAAGTGACACCGGGTGTCGGACGACGCCGACACCGATGGTCCGGATGGCCTAGGGTCTCCCGCCCCCCCGCGCGGCTCTCACCGGCGCAACCAGAGATACCCCCCGACGCCCGCCACCAGCGAGGCCCCAAGCACCGCCAGCTTCGAGACGGCAATCAAATCCGGCTGCCCGGCGAAAGCAAGGTTGGTGACGAAGATCGACATCGTGAATCCGATGCCGCCGAGGAGCCCGGCCCCGACCACGTGCCACCGGGTGAGGTCGCTGGGAAGGCGGGACCAGCCGAGGGCGACGGCGGCGAGTGTGGCGAGGGTGATGCCCACCGGCTTGCCCACGACCAGGCCCAGGGCAATGCCCAGGGCGTTGGCGCTCGCCAGCGCCCCAAGGGCCGCACCGTCGATCGTGATCCCGGTGTTGGCAAGGGCGAACAATGGAAGGATGCCGAAGGCCACCGGCCGGTGGAGGAAGTGCTCGAGCCGATGCGACGGCGACGCCTCGTCCTCGGCGCGGGTCGAAAACGGAATCGCGAAGGCGAGCAGCACGCCCGCGATGGTCGCGTGGACTCCCGACTTCATCACCAGGAACCACAGCAGCGCCCCCCCGACGAGGTACGGCCAGAGGGCAATCACGCGCAGCCGGTTCAGCGCCAGCAGCGCGGCGAACACCGCGAGGGCCGCGCCCAGCCACGGCCAGGCGACGCCCGCGCCGTAGAACAACGCGATCACCAGGATGGCGCCGAGATCGTCCATCACCGCGAGGGCCACGAGGAAGACCTTGAGCGAGGAGGGGACACGATCCCCGAGCAGGGCGAGCACGCCGAGGGCGAAGGCGATGTCGGTCGCCATCGGGATGCCGGCCCCGGACTGCGTGGGCGTTCCCGCATTGAACGCGAAGTGGATCGCCGCGGGCACCACAAGGCCGCCCGCGGCGGCGATCACCGGAAGAACCGCGTCGCGCAAGTCGGAAAGCTCCCCCACGTAGAGCTCGCGCTCGAGCTCCAGGCCGACGTGGAGGAAGAACACCGCCATCAGGCCGTCATTCACCCAGTGCTCGAGCGTCATCCCCGCAACCGATGCGTGCCACAGGGCGCCGTAGGCACTGCCCAGGGGCGAGTTGGCGATCGCGAGGGCCAGAACCGTGCAGGCGATCAATACCAGGCCGCCCGCCTTCTCGGACTCGAAGAAGGCGACGAACGAGCCGGTGAGCGTCATCGACGCGGCGCTCGAGGAAGCCCTGGCGGAAGGCTGGGCCATGGCGTCAGCCAATCCGGGCCCGAGCGGCAGGGCCAGGGTGAACTGCTGCAAGTCGGGGCAAGGGTCCCTCCGGGGATCTCAGGCGTATTGCGATCATGCCGCATTCTGCCTCACGCGCTTCGCAATCGATGCAACTCCCGGAGGCGCAGGCGTTCCAACAAGCCCCGATTGCGCGAAAGTCCCGTGAAAACGAAGCTGCCGACGAACGCCGCGATGGCCTGGAGCACGCTGGGCCAGAACTGGCTCGAGATGATGGCCGCTTCCGCGCAGGTGATCACCCATCGCACCAGCCGCAGCAACACGCCGGCCCAGTGGTTCGGCATGGGCAGTGAAAAGGTCGCGGCGAGCCTGGAATCTTCCCAGGCCATGGCGCGGCGCATGGCGAAGCTGCCGACGCACGACCCGCTGGCGATGTGGAACGCCTGGGCGCAACTGCTCAGCAGCGGCATGCGGCCCTACCACGCTCGCGCGGTGAGCAACGCGCGGTCGAGCCGCAAGCGGCGTTAGGGACCTTAGGGGACAGACCACCAATTGCATTTGATGAAACGACAGTTTCATCCTCCGCAATTGGTGGTCTGTCCCCTAAGGTCTACTGCCAGCAGCGCGGGGCCGCACGCTGCGCTTCCAGTGGAAGAACGCCCACCACGCGTTGAACCAGAAGAAAACGTACAGCGCGGCGGTGAGG
>JBBQBW010000609.1:0-2021 GCA_038318025.1 Burkholderiales bacterium
GTCGCGTCGCCGCGTTGGCCACGTTGGGCGCGGCGACCACGCCGAAGCTGAAGCGCGACACCGTCGAGCGCGACAACGTGAGGATCGTGGTGGTGCCGTTCGCGCTCGCATTCATCATGATGCCGGTGCTGCCGTACTCGAAATGGGTTCCGGTGACGCGTGCGAACGGTCCGTCGAGGACCATTCCGACGCTGTTGCCGCTGAAGATGCTGTCCAGCACCGAAACCTGCGCAGCCGCCGTGACCGAGACCCCGGCCGAGTTGGTGAAGCCGCGGAACTGGCAATTGCGGATCGTGAGGCGCGTTCCCGCCGTCATCCGCACGCCGATCTGGCCGGCCGAGCCGGGGAAGGGCGTAAAGCTCAGGTTCTGGAGCGAAACGATGGCGCCCGCGGCGGCAACGGTGAGGGCATCACCGCCCAGCGCCACGATGCTGCCGACGACGCCGGGAACGGCCAGGATCGACACCGACTTGGTGATGGTGACGGGACCCGTGTTGTAGTTCGCGGAGTCGAGCATCCAGATCTCGCCGCCGTCGGAGATCGCGGCGACCGCGGCGGGCAGGAGGCGGCAGGGCTGGGGCAGGGTGCACGGATTGGCGTCGCTGCCCTCGAGCGACAGGTAGGCGCGGAAGATCTGGGCCTGGGCGGGGAGGCACGCTGCGAGGAGTAGCAGGGCTGCCGCTGCAAGGTTCTTCATTGTCAGTCGTCGTCAGGGGTAGAGAGGCCTATTGTGCCCGGGAAGGCGCGCCCGAGTCGGATAGAATTCCCGCATGGCCTGCGTCGACCTGCGTTCAGATACCGTGACCCGTCCCACCCCTGCAATGCGCGCGGCGATGGCCGGCGCCGAGGTGGGCGACGACGTCTTCGGCGACGACCCCACCGTGAACCACTTGCAGGAGGCTTGCGCCGGGAGCTTCGGCTTCGAGGCGGGGCTCTTCTTCCCCTCCGGCACCCAGTCCAACCTTGCGGCGTTGATGGCCCATTGCCAGCGCGGGGAGGAATGCATCGTTGGCCAGGAGGCGCACACCTATCGCTACGAAGGCGGCGGCATGGCGGTGCTGGGCTCGATCCAGCCGCAGCCGCTGCAGAACCTGCCCGACGGGTCCCTCGACCTGGCGCAGGTGGAGGCGGCGATCAAGCCCGACGATTCGCACTTCGCGATCACGCGGCTCATCGCGCTCGAAAACACCATCGGCGGCAAGGTGCTCCCGCGCGAGTACCTGGCGCGGGCGGTGGCCCTCGCCCGGCGCCGCGGCCTCGCGATCCACCTCGACGGCGCGCGCATCTTCAACGCGTCCGTCAAGCTCGGCCTCGCTCCCGCGGACCTCTGCGCGGGGTTCGACAGCGTCTCCGTGTGCCTTTCGAAGGGGCTGGGCACGCCGGCGGGCACGGTGCTGGTGGGCAATCGCCGTTTCATCGAGCGCGCCCGGCGCATGCGCAAGCTGCTGGGCGGCGCCATGCGCCAGGTGGGGGTGCTCGCCGCGGCGGGTGTCTACGCCCTCGAGCACAATGTCCAGCGCCTCGCCGAGGACCACGCGAACGCCGAGCGCCTCGGCCGCGGGCTCGCGGCCCTGGGCCTTGCCGTCGATCCGGTGCAGACCAACATGGTGTTCGTGGCGATCCCCCGGGAGTCGGTGGCCGCCCTCCAGGCGCACCTGCACTCCAACGGCGTGGTGGCCCTTGCCGGGCCGCGCCTGCGGCTCGTCACGCACCTCGACGTGGATTGCGCCGCGATCGACCGGGCCGTGGAAGTCTTCGGGGCATTCTTCCGCAAGTCCGCGGCGGCCGACTAGGCTCCGGGGTCCCGCCATGCGCATGGAAGCGATCCCCTTCGGGACTACCGACTGGGCGGCGGTGGAACCCACGATCCATGCGGGACTGAGCGGCGAGGCGTCGTGGCGCACGCGCGAATTCGGCGGCATCCGCGTCCGGATGGAAGAGTATTCTGCGCTCTACGTCGCCGACCACAGGGGCAGCTAGGGGCAAAGGCTGTTCTGAATCGAGGGCGAGCTAACCACCGA
>JBBQBW010000610.1:0-2018 GCA_038318025.1 Burkholderiales bacterium
ATCGACGCGCTCATTCAGCTGGTGCGCCAGGGCGACCTCTCGCACTGGAACAGCACCACCGAAGATGCGCAGCTCGGGCCGCTGCTCGAAGGCTTCGGCAAGGTGATCGAGACGCTGCGCACCTTCGTGCGCGAGATCAACGAGGCGGCGCTGCGGCTGTCCTCCTCGGCGAACCAGGTGCTGGCGGCGTCGACGCAGCACGAGTCGTCCTCGACCGAGCAGGCGGCGGCGATCCACGAGACCACCGCCACGATGGAAGAGCTGAAGCATGCCTCGGCTCAGATCGCAGAGAACGCGGGAGCGGTCGCGCGGGTGGCCGAAGAGACGCTCGGCGCGGCGCGCGCAGGTCGCGGTGCGATCGGCGAGTTCATTCAGGCGATGCAGCAGATCCGCAGCGACGGCGTGGCGGTGGCCGACTCGATCGCCAAGCTGTCCAAGCGGGTGGAGCGGATCGGCACGGTGGTCGAGGTGATCGACGAGATCGCCGATCGGTCAGACCTGCTCGCCCTCAACGCAGCGCTCGAAGGATCGCGCGCCGGTGAGGCAGGGAAGGGCTTCTCGATCGTCGCCGCGGAGATGCGGCGGCTGGCGGAGAACGTCCTCGACTCCACCAAGGAGATCAAGAACCTGATCACGGAGATCAGGGAAGCCACTGCCGCGGCGGCGGGTGCGGCCGAAGCCTCGAAGAGCGCCACCGAGTCGGGCGAGCGCCTGGGGGCGGTCGCAGCGCAGTCGGTGGAGGGCATTCTCGCTGGCGTACAGGAAACGTCCGACGCCGCCCGCGTCATCAACCTCGCCACCCAGCAACAGAGGACGGCCACCGAGCAGGTGGTGGCCTCGATGGCGGAGATCGAAGACGTGACCCGCCAGACCACCCAGGCCTCGAAGCAGTCGACAGGCGCGGCCGCGGAGCTGACGCAGCTGGCCGGCCGACTCGCGGATTTGATCAAGCGCTTCAAGGCGGACTGACCGAAAGAAAGGCCACGTGGATACCGAGGCCCTCAAGAAGTCCCTCCTCAAGAAGTTCGTGGAGGTGACCGCAGACCGGCTACAGAAGATTCAGCTGGGGGTCATCGACCTCGAGAAGCCCAATGCCCCGCAGGCGTCGGATGACGTCGCGCGTGAGCTCCACACCATGAAGGGGGAGGCCCGCATGTTGGGCCTCGCCGCCGTCGGCCAGCTCGCGCACGCCGCGGAGGACCTGCTCAAGACCACCAGCGAAGGAAAGACGCCTCCGCGCGTGGCGACGGATCTGTTCCTCCGCGCTTGCGACGTTCTCGCTGATCTCCTCGAGGACATCCCCGGCGCGCAGGAGGGCAACGCGGGGTCTGAAGAGATGGTGCGGAGTCTGTGCGCCGCGTCCGGTCACCCCGAGCCTGCGCTCAAACCTTCCTCCCCCGGCGGAGGCGGCATCTCCCGGCCCGCTCGACCGCTGATGGCGAAGAAGGCGCCGCCCCCTGCACCGGTCGCGGCGACGGGCCCCGGAACGGCCGCCCCTCCTGCCGCGCCCGCTGCGACCCCCGAGACACCGCCGCCCCGCGCCGAGGGTGAGGCCCAGGTCGAGCGGAAGTCGACGGGGGATCGCACCATTCGGGTGAACGTCGAGATCCTCGACGCGATGGGCCTGGTGGCCGGCGACCTGTTGGTCGAGAGCGCGCGGGCCAAGCTGCGCACCGAGGAGCTCGACGAGCTGCTCGCCCGCTTCTCGAGGGTGGGGGACGGCTTTCTCCGCTTCAGCGAAGCCTTCGCGAGGAGCACCGAGGATCGTGCGCACCTCGATCGCATGGAGAGCGATCTCCATCTTCTTCGCGACGACGTGTTCCGCTTCGTGCGGACCAACGCGGACGGCCTCAACGCGCTCCATGGCAACCTGGCGAACCTCGCCGACAGCGTGTCCGAGGCGCGCCTGGTGCCGCTGTCGACGATCTTCGAAGCCTTCCCGCGCGCGGTGCGGGACATCGCGCACCAGCAGGGCAAGCAGGTCAGCCTCGAGATCGAGAACACCGGCGTGGGGGTGG
>JBBQBW010000611.1:0-2013 GCA_038318025.1 Burkholderiales bacterium
GGCCGGCGAGCCGCTTCGCATCGGTTCGAAGCGGTTCACGGAGTCCTACATCCTCGGGGAGATCCTCGCGCAGTCGGCACGGCGGGCAGGATCGGCGGCCGAGCACCGGCCCGGGCTGGGCAACACCGCCATCGTCTTCGAGGCGCTCAGGAGCGGCGCGATCGACGCGTACCCCGAGTACACCGGGACGATCGCGCGCGAGATCCTCAAGGCGCCGGACGCGCGCGACCTCGCGGACATCAACCGCCGGCTCGTCCCGATGGGCCTCGCCGCGAGCGCGCCCTTCGGCTTCTCCAACGGCTACGCCCTCGGCATGCGCGAGACGGTCGCAACGGCACGGGGCATCGCGACGCTCTCGGACCTGGCGCGGCACCCGGACCTCGTGCTCGGCCTTTCCCACGAGTTCCTTGGCCGCGAGGACGGCTGGCCGGGCCTTCGCGCCGCGTACGGCCTTGAGCAGCAGGGCCCGCGCGGGCTGGATCACGGGATCGCCTACGAGGCCCTCGCCGCCGGGCAGGTCGAGGCGATCGACCTCTACACGACCGACGCCAAGATCGCGCGGCTCGGCATCCGCGTCCTCGCGGACGATCGCGCGTACTTCCCCCGCTACGACGCGATCGTGCTGCACCGGCTCGACGCGCCCGCGAGGCACCCGGTGGCGTTCGCGGCGTGGAAAGATCTCGAAGGCGGCATCGACGAGGGCTCGATGATCCGGCTCAATGGCCGCGCGGAGCTCGACCGCGTGGACTTCGCGGCGGTGGCCGCGGAGTTCCTCGGCGCGGCGCCGGCCGCCCCGTCGCGCAGCCTGTGGTCCGCCGTGTTCGCGCCGGATCTCGCGCGGCTCGCCATGGAGCACGTCGCACTGGTGCTCGTCTCCCTCGTCGCGGCGATCACCGCGGGGGTTCCGGTGGGCATCGTCGCGGCGCGCGTGCCGGCGATCGCGCAGCCCCTGCTCGCCGTGACGGGGCTCCTGCAGACCGTTCCGTCGCTGGCGCTTCTCGCCCTCCTCATCCCTCTCACCGGAATCGGCGCGTGGCCGGCGATCGTCGCGCTCTTCCTCTACGCCCTCCTGCCGATCGTGCGCAACACCCACGCGGGGCTCGCCGGTGTGCCGCCCGGACAGCGGCTCGCGGCGCTGGCGCTCGGCCTCACGCCCGGTCAATCGCTCGCGCGCATCGAACTGCCGCTCGCGATGCCCACGATCCTCGCCGGCGTGAAGACGGCGGCGGTGGTCAACGTGGGCACCGCCACCATTGCCGCTTTCGTGGGCGCCGGAGGGTTCGGCGAGCGGATCACTCAGGGACTCGCAGTGAACGACAACCACCTGCTCATCGCCGGCGCGCTGCCCGCCGCGGCATTGGCGATGGCCGTGCACGCGCTCTTCGAGTGGGCCGAATACCGGATGCTGCGACACACCGCGCGCGACTCGCTGGCGTAGAGCGAGAAGGCCGTCGCGAAGTGACGGGCCTTGAGTCGACGATGTAGAGCTTCGCCCCGGACGTCGCCCGCGACCGGTGCGGTTCGGCGCCGTCGGCCACCAATCTCTTCGTGTCTCTCTCCAGGTTGATTGTGTTTCAGCTTTCCGGAAGGGCGACCATGCCCATCCAGAACAGGTTGCCGCGGCCCACGTCGACGTCGAGCTTGCTCGCGAAGGTGAGGTGCCCGTCCGCGCCGATGCGGAAGACCGAAAGGCCACCCGGCACCGAGCGCACCGTGCCGTTCTCCTGCACGTTGCGGATACGCATGTTGCCCGCCACCAGCACGCGGCCCGAAGGATCGATGGCGAACGTGCGCACGTGGATGCCGCGTGTGTCTTCGGCCTGGATCAGCGTGGGCTGGCCCGTCGCCGCGTCGATGGCGTACACGGCAATGGTGTTTTCGCCGCCGTTGAAGACCGGTGTCCCGCTGGAGTCCACGGTGCCGTCGGCGCGGTTCGACATGTAGACGAAGCGGCCGTTGGGGTGAACATGTACGGTGCCGCCCAGCTGGCGCGGCTTCTCGTCGTGGGGCTTC
>JBBQBW010000612.1:0-2011 GCA_038318025.1 Burkholderiales bacterium
TGAGGAGGGGCTCTTCAATGACTGAGCCGCCTGCGCGTACTTGTCGAAGGGCACCATGTCGCCGCAGTCGGCGCCGAGCTGCACGCAGAGCGCCACGACCCAGTCGTACACCTCGCGTGTCGCCTCGAGGTCGGAGTGCACGGCTTCCGCGATGGAGCGGATGCCGCCATCCTGCAGGCAGCGGTAATTGCCGGCGAGCAGCATCGCCCACTTGGCGAGCGGGACGAACACGGAATCGTGCACCTTGAGCTTGACGGGCAGGTCGACGAGCTCGCCGTCGACCTCGAAGCGCGCGGCCTCGATGCCCTCGGCCAGCTCGCGCAGCATCTTGGTGTGCACGTCGGATTCGAAGCGCGCCGCCTTGAAGTTGCTGGGCAGGCGCACTTGCAACACGTTGCCTTCTTCTTCCGGCGGGCGGAAGGCCTGGGGGTCGGGGCTGCAAAGCGTCATCAATGCGGGGTCGAACGCGGTCCAGGCCGAGGGATCGGTGAAGCCCTCCTCGCATCGCGCCGGGTCGATGCCGGGGATGCGCGCGAGGTACGGCGGCGGCGGCATGTTCATGATCGACATGCAGGGGACGCGGGAGGTCGCCGTGGCCTGGAGCAGCTCGCGCACGCCGGGCAGCCGGTATTGCGGCTCCTGCATCGCGAGGACCACCAGATCGTAGTCGGAGGGCACCGCCGATTCCGGCGTCGTGGCGCCGACGTGGCCCCGGAGTTCGCGCGAACGCACCTCCACCAGGCCCTCGCGCCCCTTCACCGGCAGGCGCACCACGACACCCTTCTCGTTGATCAGCGCCGCGTTCCTCTCGCGGCACACCAGGGTCACGTGATGGCCGGCGAGGGCGAGCTTGGCGCCGAGCAGGGCGCCGTAGGAGGCGCCGAACACCAGGATCTTGCGAGTTGCCATGGACGCACCTGATCGGAAGGATTGATTGCGTTCATGACACCACGGCCCCGCGAAACGCGGAATCGGTATTCGGGCAATCGAGCCTTCGCGGATGGCGAAGGGTGTCGGACGATGGCTATTGCGATCCGCAACGCAGGAAAATGTGCTCGTAGCGGGAGGGGCGCTCAGTCCTTCTCCTTCTTCTCCTTCTTGTCCTTTTTCACCTTGTCTTCCTTGTCACGGCCGTGGCCACGGTCTTCCTTGTCGCGCTTGTCCTCCTTGTCCCGGCCGCGGCCCCGGTCGTCGTCATGGCCCTTGGCGAGCCCCTTGGCGTGTGCCGGGATGCCGCGTTCGTCACGGATGGGCGGGCCGCGGCCGCGATTGTCGTCGCGGCGGCCGGACGGGAGGGAATCCCGGTACTGCGCACGGCGTTGCTGGTAGTGCTCGCGCGCGACCGCATCGCGCGGCTGGTAACGATAGTCGCGAGTCTGGATGACGACTTGCTGCGAGGCCTGCGGATAACGGTCGCGGGAGTACTGCCGCTGATACACCGGAAGCGGAGCGGGGGCTGGCGCGGTGCGGCGCTCCCAGCGATCCCAGTCGACGCGCCGTTGCGACCACGAGGCACCCCAGTGCTCGTCCCAGCGCGGCGGAGCATCGGCACGCCAGGTCCGGAAATACGTCGGTGCATGGCGGTAGTAGCGCACCGGCACCCGCAATACATACGAGGGCACATGGTAGGGATCCACCGAGCTCCACGGCCCGTTGTACCAGGAGCTCGCGTACCAACGGTCTTCCTCATACACCCAGTAGAGTCCGTCGTAGAAGAAGAAATTGGTCCCCACGTTGGGCGCGTAGTACACCGGGTAGCCCGGCACCCGCTGCAGCCGTGGATACTCGCCCACGTTGATGCCGATGGAGACGCCGGGCTGCGAGAAGTTGATGGTGAATTGCTGGGCTGCGGCGGGTGTCGCCGCCATCGCGGCCAGCAGGACCAGGGTGGCCAGTTTCTGGCGCATGTTCGTTCCTCCAATGCCGCGGTTAGGTCATGTCTGACGCGCCGCGGCGCCGATCGTTCAAGGCGTCCGGGCGGGTAGACTGGACCCATGGATGCCAGCGCCAT
>JBBQBW010000613.1:0-2010 GCA_038318025.1 Burkholderiales bacterium
GGATGGGCATTGGAGACCACCGCCCGCGCCTCGATGCGCGTGCCATCTTCCAGCACCACTCCCGCGGCGCGCCCGCTGTCCAGGGCCACCCGCTCGACACCTTGCCCCACGTGGATCGCGACGCCGAGCGCCTCGGCCTCGCGCCGCATCGCCTGGGTGATGGCGCCCATGCCGCCGATGGCGTGCCCCCAGGTTCCCTTCTTGCCGTTCACCTCGCCGAACACATGGTGCAGCAGCACGTAGGCCGAACCCGGCGTGTACGGGCTCGCGAAGTGGCCCACCACGCTGTCGAAGCCGAAGCACGCCTTGATCGGCGCGGACTCGAACCAGCGCTCCAGCCACTCCCCGGCCGAGAGCGTGAAGAGGTCGAGCACGTCGCGCTTGGCCTCCATCGGCAGCGAGTTGAGCTGCCGCCCCGCCTTCCACGCGCGGAACAGATCGTGGATGCCGCCGCCCACGTTGGGCGGGGTCTCCAGAAGCAGGCCGCGCATCAGGTCGGCGACGCGATCGAGGCGGTCGTAATAGGCGGGCAGGCGCTCGGCGTCGCGCTTCGAGAAGCGCGCCACCTCCCGCTGCGTGGCTTCGAGTCTCCCGCCCACCCGGATCGACTGAGCGTCGTCCAGGGGCAGGAAGTTGGAGAACGGTCGCTCGACGATCCGCAAGCCGTGCTCGGCGAGCCGCAGGTCGCGGATCACCTTGGGGTTCAGCAGGCTCACGGTGTAGCTGGCGGTGGAGTTGCGGAAGCCGGGATGGAACTCCTCGGTCACCGCGGCGCCGCCAACCACCGCGCGCCGCTCGAGAATGGTCACGCGCAGTCCGGCGCGCGCGAGGTAGCAGGCGCAGGTGAGGCCGTTGTGGCCGGCGCCGATGATGACGACATCGGCTTTCATGCTCGTGCCTCCATCTCAGCCCAGCAGGAAGCGGCGAATCGCGCCCACCTGGAAATCGTCCATCAGCATCGGCGCATGGCCGGTTCGCGGCACCACCAGGGTCTCGGTGCGCGGCCGGGCGCGCATCTCCTCGAGCGTCTGCGCCAGCAGCAGGTCCGAATCCTCACCGCGTATCACCATCGCGGGTCCGCGGACGTTGCTCCAGAGGTGGCGCAGGTCGATGTCCGCGCCGATGGAGCCGGAAAACACCTTCGCGACTCCCGGGTCGTAGCGGAAGCGCCACTGGCCATGCTCGTCCTGCTTCGCCACGTGCTCGGAGAGGTGGCGCCATTGCGCCGCGGTGAGCTCGCCGAAGGGGCTGGTGGCGCGGATCGCGCCCTCCAGCGCCTCGAGGGAATCGAACGCGGGCTCCGCGCCCACGTACTCGCCGATGCGGTCGAGCGACGCCTTGGGGACCATGCAGCCCACGTCGTTCAGCACCAGCTTCCTCACCGGCGTCCCCGGCAGGCTCGCGAGGAACATGCCGATGACGCCGCCCATCGAGGTGCCCACCCAGTCGAGCGTCTCGGCGTGCAGGCTCGCGATGAGGGTCGCCATGTCGCCGCAGTAGAGCGGGTAGGTGTAGTCCATCGGGTCGCGCAGCCAGTCGCTGCGGCCGCGGCCTACGACATCGGGGCAGACGACGCGATAGGCGTCGGCGAGCCCCTGGGCGAGATAGTCGAAGTCGCGCCCCTGGCGCGTGAGGCCGTGGACGCAGACCAGCACGCGCTTGTTGTTGGGGTCGCCCCACTCCACGTAGCGCATCACGTGGAAACCATGGGGGTCGAGGCATCTCACCGAGCCTTCGCGCATCAGCGACATGGCGGGGAGCAAACCTTTGGAACACGGATCAACACGGATAACGTGGGATCAAGGCGGATAAGCGCATGGGCTTCGTGCCATGGCTCACCGCGTCCACGAACCTTCGTCATGTCTTCATCCGTGTTCATTCGTTCCGATCCGTGTTCATCCGTGTTCCAAAGGTTTACTGGGCGCGTCACTCGATGGCAGTGGTGCTCTTCGCACGCTCCCGCAACAGGAACTTCTGGATCTTCCCCGTCGAGGTCTTGGGCAGCGGCCC
>JBBQBW010000614.1:0-2009 GCA_038318025.1 Burkholderiales bacterium
GTGAGCTACGAGGATGGTTTCGGCTTCACCTTCACGACTACCGCGGCCCTCTACGAGCCGGTGCTCGGCATCGCCGCCGACGTGCTCTCCAACCCCGCGTTCCCCGCGGACGGTGTCGCGCGCGAGAAGTCGATCCAGGTCGCTGCCATCCGCCGTTCCCTCGACTCCGCCACCGACCGGCCGGTGCAGCTCTTCCGCGCCGCGATGTTCCCCGACCATCCCTACGGCCTGCCGGACCTCGGCACCGAGGCCACGATCGCGAAGGTGGGCCGCGCGGCGCTGCAGGACTGGTGGAAGAAATCCATCGCCGCCGATCGCGCGCTGGTGGTCGTGGTGGGCGACGTCGATGCGCAGGACGTGAAGCGCGTGATGGAGGAGAAGCTCGCAGCACTCCCCCGCAGCGCCGGGGCGTTACCCGCCGTCCCTGTCCCGCGACTGCCCGCGGCCCTGAAGGAGCAGGTGGAGCAGCGCGACCGCAAGCAGACCTCGATGATCGTGGGCTTCCCGACGGTGCCGCCCTCGCACCCGGACTTCAGCTCGCTGCGCCTCCTGCAGACCATGACCTCGGGCCTCGGCGGCACGATGTTCGAGGAGCTGAGGAGCCGCCAGTCGCTCGCCTACGTGACGTTCGCGCAGCCGCGGTCCTACGCGACCCAGGGCGCTTTCATCGGCTACCTCGCCGGCGAGGCGACCAAGGAGCAGCAGGCGCGCAACGCCCTGCTGAAGGAGCTGCGCAAGCTCGGAGGCGAGGGCGTGCAGGAGGCCGACGTGGCCCGTGCGAAATCCGCCCTCATCGGCAACGCGCGCATCAACCGGGAGACCAGCGGCTCTCGCGTCACCGAGTACGGCCGCAACTACGTGCTCGGCCTGCCGCTCGATGCGTTCGACCGCACGCTGGCCGAAGTGCCGAACCTCACCGTGGCGGACCTGCGGCGCGTGGGCAAGGCCTACTTCTTGGCGGACAACTATGTATACGTCGCCGTGCGCGGGAACGCCAAGACTCAGTGAATCGTGGTGGCAAGCTTTAAAATGCGCGGGTCAGGCGTAAGACCTGCCGCCCGCGCATTCGTGACACTTACTCCGAGGAACACGTGAATCGCGCGCACCACGGGAATTTCCCGCGCCGGAGTGCCGCGGCACAGCTGCCGGACCATGCGGGCCACTTCGTCCCACATGCCCTCGAACTTCACTCCGAAGGTCATGATGGCGCCCTTGTCCAGCATCGTCGGGTGGCCGAAGACGGTGGGAACGCGGCGCGCCCTGAGAAGCTCCAATACACGCGCCTCGTTCCTGAAAACCACCGGCGTCTCGGGAACGATCCATGCGTCGATACCCTGCAGCGCGGCCGTGTTGGAAAAGGCTCCCTCGAGTTCGTCGCGACTCTCCGCCACGACAGGAACGACGGCAACCCCCAACTTCGCCCGTGAGCTCTCGAGGATCTCGCGCACGACCGGACGTTCATAGAAGTGACGGTCGGCGAGAATTCCTACCCGCTTCACGCCGGGGAAGCCGATCTTCAAATGCTCGAGCAGCTTCCACTCGAGGCTCACGTCGTAGGTGATCCCCGTCACGTTTGCGCTTCGGCGGGCCATGCCATCAACGATGTTGAAGGCCATGGGATCGGCGATGGTTGCGAATACGGTTGGAGAGCGGAGCTTCGCGGCGGTGAGCGACTTGGCAATGTGTCCGCTGAGCGTGATGATGACGCTGCGGCCCTCTAGCGGCAGCCTGCCGATCTGAGCCGGTACCGTTGCCGGATCGGCCTCGTCGAGCAGTTCCATTTCGATTCCCGGCGGTGAGACGCCATGACGCAGCAGTGCCGCGCGGAGATTTTCGGATTGCTGGTGGGGCTTCTCCACGCGACCCGACACGATCAGGATGGAGGGCGCGTTGCCCCGAAACGTGCACGCCCCCCCTTGCGCCTGGGCGGAGGCGATAACAGAATGCGCCAGCAACCATCCGAATAACCAACAAGGAGCAATGCGCATGGCTCTCAAACAATACTTCTT
>JBBQBW010000615.1:0-2008 GCA_038318025.1 Burkholderiales bacterium
GACGGCGGCGGTGCAGAGGAGGGCGGCGGCTTTCATGGTTACCATCTTTGCCTGTCCACGAGTCAACGAGACGGCTGCCGGAGGCCCATGCCCTAGTCGAATGGGACCACACTCGTAGGCGCGTCCCTACCGTCGATGTCACGTGGGGCCAGATCGGTAGGCGCACCCCTACGCCGGGCGTCGGCCTATTCCAGCCAGGGGGACGCGGCCGCGCGTACATCCTCGGGCGAACGCACCAGCACCGCGTGCATTCCGGCGGCCCGCGCGCCGTCCACGTTTTCTTCGAGATCGTCGAGGAACAGGATGCGGTGGATCGGTGCGCCGATCTCGCGCGCGATCGTCTCGAATGCTTCACGCTCGGGCTTGCGCCGCCCCAGCTCGTGGGAGACGAAGACCCGGCTGAAGGGCTTCAGCGCCGGCGCGAAACGGCGCGCGAACTCCTCGTGATGGGCGCGATTGGTATTCGAGAACACGTAGAGCGGGACGCGCGTGGCGAGCCGCGGGAGTAGCGCCACCACGGGCTCGATCTCGCGCACGAAAACCTGGGCCCACCCGTCGAGGAACTGCGCGTCGGTCAGGTCGATGCCGAGGACAGCGCGCAGGCTCGCGAAGTATTCCGCCGTGCCGATCTCATCGCGCTCGTGGCGCTGGTAGGGCGCGTCGTGGGAGAAACGCGAGCGGACCTGCGCGGGGTCGCATCGCGCCGACGTGGCCCAGTGCGTGACGACGCGATCGAAATCGATCTCCACCACGACGTTGCCGAGGTCGAAGACCATCGCGTCGATGTCGGCGATGCCGGGACGCGTCAAGCCGCGGCTCCCGCGGCGCCGCCCACTTCGCGGATCCAGGGACCGAGCACGCGCGCCACGGCCAGCACCGGCACGGCCTTCAGCGGGTGCGCCGCGCCGTAGAACATCGCGACCTTGCTGCCGGGGACGATCTTGCCCAGCTCGAGGACTTCCTTCCACGGCACCACCGGGTCGCGATCGGAGGAGATCAGCATCACCGGCACGGCGATGGCGCGCAGGTCGGCCGCGGCGAGGGGCGCCTCGCGGCCGAGCGCATGGAAGAACCGCTCGTTCGCGGCCGCCACCGCTACCCAGTCCTGCGGCGTGTGGATGCGCACCAGCTCCTGGGTGCGCGGGTTCCCTGGCCGCCCCAACCGTGCCGGCTGGATCAGGTGCACCCAGTGCTGCACGGTGTGCGCGTCGAAGATGTACTTCGGGGCCAATGCGCACACGCCGTGCAGGCGTTCAGCATGGTGGCGCGCGAGGTAGAGGGCGAGGGTGGCGCCGAGGCTGTAACCCACCACCACGGCGCGCCCCATCCCCTGGCGGCTCATCCAGCCCACCACGTCGGCGGCCATCTCCGGAATCGACAGCGATGCGGGAATCTCGCGCCCGCCATGGCCCATCAGGTTCGGCGCGTGCACCGCGCCGTAGGCGCGCAGCACCTCGGCGAGCGGCTCCATCTCCACGGCGGCGCTGTTCGCGCCATGCAGCAGCACGATCGGCAGGCGGTTCATGCGCGGGTGCGGAACGTGACCGAGTAGCGCGGCCCGGGGGTGGGCGCCACGCTGTGCTGGCCTGCCGCGAGCATCGTCAGGTGTTCTCGAGGGAGCGCCACAGGTACCAGGTGGCGACGGTGCTGAACGGCTGCCAGGGCTTGCCGATCTCGCGCATGTCGTCCCGGGTGAGCGGCTCGCCCTCGTTGTAGGCCCGCTCCATGGCGCGCTGCAGGCCGAGGTCGCCCACCGGCAGCACGTCGGGGCGGCGCAGGTGGAACATGAGGAACATCTGCACGCTCCAGCGGCCCAGCCCCTTCACGCGCGTCAGGTCCTCGATGATCGCCTCGTCATCCATGCGCGCCCAGCGCCGCGGCTTCACCTCGCCGGAGGAGAAATGCGCGGCGAGGTCATGGATGTACGAAGCCTTCTGGCCGGAGAAGCCGCAGGTGCGCAGGTCCGCCACCGGGATCGCGGCGATCACATCGGGCGTCACCTTGCCCG
>JBBQBW010000616.1:0-2006 GCA_038318025.1 Burkholderiales bacterium
GCGAAGCCTCGGAATCGAGGTGAAGGTGGATGCGCCGGAGGTCGGCGGCAACCTCCAGGACCATTACCAGGCGCGCATCATCGTGCGCCTGAAGAAGCGCCTATCTCTCAACGACGACGTGCGCAATCCGCTGAAGCTCGCCTCGATGGGGCTCGCGTGGCTCTTCCGCGACGCGGGGCCGCTCACGGTGGGCGCGGGCCAGGTAGGTGGGGCCGCCTGCAGCCCCCACGCGCAAGGCGACCGCCCCGACCTGCAGTTCAACGTGATGCCGCTCTCGGTGGACAAGCCCGGCGACCCGCTGCACTCCTATTCGGGATTCACCGCGGCGGTGTGGCAGTGCCATCCCGATTCGCGCGGAAGGATCTCGATCCGGTCCACGGATCCCTTCGAAGCACCGCGCATCGAGCCGCACTACCTGCGCGAGGAAATCGACCGACGCACTCTCGTCGCTGGCATCGCGATGCTGCGCGAGATCTACCGCCAGCCTTCGTTCCGCGACCTTTGGGAAGCAGAGGTCCTGCCCGGTCCGGAGGCGAAGGACGAACGCGGGCTGCTCGACTTCGCGCGCGCGGCCGGTGGCACGGTGTTCCACTGCGTGGGAACCTGCCGCATGGGCAGCGATGCTGCCTCGGTGGTCGATCCGCAACTGCGCGTGCGCGGCGTCGCGGGCCTGCGCGTGATCGATGCCTCGGTGATGCCCACCGTCACCTCTGCCAACACGAACGCCGCCTCGCTGATGATCGGCGAGCGCGGTGCCGAGCTCGTGCTCCGGGGAGCCTAGGTCTTGAGCACGAACGGGTCCTGAACCTCGCTCCCCAGCTCGCACCACACGCTCTTGGTCTGCAGGTACTGGTCGATGGCCTCGGCGCCATTGGCCCGTCCGAGCCCGCTCGCCTTGTAGCCGCCAAAGGGCGAGTTGAAGGTGAGCGCGCGGTAGATATTGATCCACACCGTGCCCGCCTGAAGCCGCCGCGCCATGGTGTGGGCGCGGGCGAGGTCCCGGGTCCACACCCCGGCCGCGAGGCCGAAGCGCGTGGAGTTCGCCAGCGCCACCACCTCGTCCTCGTCGCGAAACGGCGTGAGGGCGAGCACCGGACCGAAAACTTCCTCGTTCATCATCGAGTTGGTGGGCTTCATGTTGTGCAGGATGGTGGGCTCGTAGAAGAGCCCCGCGCCGAAGCCGGGGACGGCCGCGCGTCGCCCGCCCACCAGCACCTCGGCGCCCTCCTCCACGGCCCGGGCCACCATCTCCTCGTCCTTGCGCAGCTGCGCCTGGGTCGCGACCGGGCCCATCTGGGTCGCGTCGAGCAGCGGATCGCCCAGCCGGATCGCCTTGGCGCGCCGCGAAAGGCGCTCGCGCATCTCGTCGTATACGCGGGCATGCACGAAGGCGCGCGAACCCACGACGCAAGTCTGGCCGGCCGCGGCGAAGATGCCCGCGAGAACGCCCGCTTCCGCCTGGTCGAGGTTGGCGTCGTCGAACACGATGTTGGGGCTCTTGCCGCCTAGCTCGAGGGTCACGCTCGCGAGCCGCGCCCCGGCGCGCGCCGCGATCGCCTTGCCGCCCCCCTCGCTGCCGGTGAAGGCGATCTTCGCCACCATCGGATGGTCCACGATCGCCTCCCCCGCCTCGCGTCCGCCGGTAACGACGTTGATCACGCCGGGCGGGATGCCCGCCTCCTCGGCGAGCCGCGCCAGCTCGAAGGCCGAGGCCGAGGTGACCTCCGAGGGTTTCAGCACGATGGTGTTGCCCGCGGCCAGCGCCGGCGCCACGCTCATGATGGTGAGGAAAGTCGGCGAATTCCACGGCACGATCACGCCGATCACGCCGAGCGGCTCGCGCAGCGTGTAGTTGAGGACGCTCGCGCGCTCCACCGGAATCACCCGGCCCTCGACCTTGTCCGCGAGGCCGCCGTAATAGTAGAGCCAGTCCTTCACCACCCGCGCCTGCGCGCGCATCTCGGCGATCAGCTTGCCGTTCTGCTGGGTCTCGAGGGCGGCGATGG
>JBBQBW010000617.1:0-2005 GCA_038318025.1 Burkholderiales bacterium
TTGGCGGCGACGAAATCGGCCGCCACCGGCAGCTCGCGCCCGCCGCGGTCGGCCAGCACCGCCAGGCGCACCGCGCGCGGGCGGCCGAAGTCGAAGATCTCGTTCAGCGCCGCGCGCACCGTGCGCCCGGTGTGCAGGACGTCGTCGACGATGACCACCTCGCGGCCGTCGACGTCGAACGGGATCTGGCTCGCGCGCACCTCGCGGTGCAGGCCGATGCGGCCGAAATCGTCGCGGTGCAGCGTGACCGCGAGGTAGCCCAGCGGAGTGGCGAGGCCGGGGGCCGCATGCAGCCGCTCCGCCACCCAGGCGCCGCCGGGATAGATGCCCACCAGGCCCGCGTCGGGCGGGATGCGGCTGCGCATCTGCGCCACCAGCGCCTCGATGAGCCTATCGGGATCGGGGAGCGAGTCGCTCATGGGCATCGGGCTCGTCGAGGAAGCTTTGGAGGATCAGGGTGGCGGCCATCGCGTCCACATCGCCGGGACGCCGGGCGCGAGTGCCGGAGCGCTTCAATTGCGCCTGCGCCTCGGCGGAAGTGAGGGTCTCGTCGACGAAGGCCACCGGCAGGCTGAAGCGTGCCGAGAGGCGCCGCGCGAACTTCTCGGCGAGCTTCGCCACCGCGTGCTCGGAGCCATCGGAGTGGCGCGGGCGCCCGACCACGAAGGCGGCGGGCCGCCACTCGGCCACCACGCGCCCGATCGCTTCGAAGCGCGCCTCGTTGGCCTCGGCGGCGATGGTGGCGAGCGGGCTGGCGATTCCCGTGACGGTCTCGCCCACCGCCACGCCGATGCGTTTCGCCCCGAAATCGAACGCGACGAGCGTGCCCGAAATGGGCGGCGGTTCCGGGGCGACGCCCTCGCGGCCGGGGCCCGGAATCGCCATCACGCGTGCCCGGCCTCTTCCGAGAGGTTGGCGGCATTGACGCCCAGCGAGTGCATCGCCGCGTCGTATCTCGCCTCGGGAGGCACGTTGAAGATCAGGTCCAGGTCGGCCTCCACCGTGAGCCAGCCGTTGCGGCCGATCTCGTCCTCCAGCTGCCCCGGGGCCCAACCGGCGTAGCCCAGGGCCACCAGCTGCTCGCGCGGGCCCTCGCCGGCCGCCATCGCCTCGAGGATGTCGCGCGAGGTGGTGAGGCCCACGTCGCCCACCGGAAGCGTGGATTTCCACTCGCCCACCGGGCGGTGCAGGACGAAGCCGTGCTCCAGCTGCACCGGACCGCCGAAGAACACCGGCTGCTCGGCGAGCGGCGAGCGCTCCAGGGGGATCTCCACCTGGCGGAACAGCGTTGCGAGCGTCACGTCGATGGGGCGGTTCACCACGATCCCCAGGGCGCCGCGCTCGTTGTGCTCGCAGACGAAGGTGAGGGTGCGGGAAAAATTGGGGTCCGACATCGCCGGCATGGCGATGAGGAAGTGGCTGGTGAGATTGATCGTTTGCATTGGCCACCGGTCGCGTATTTTAATCCTTCGCGCCGTTTGGCTCAAATGCACCCCGGAGGTTCCGCCTTGCCCCCCTATGCTTCCGCCCTTTTCTGGTTCCGGCGCGACCTGCGCCTGGCCGACAACGCCGGGCTCTTCTACGCGCTGAAGTCGGCGGGGAAGGTGCATTGCGCCTTCGTGTTCGACCGCGAGATCCTGGACGCGCTACCGTCGCGCTCCGACCGGCGCGTGGAATTCATCCACGGGAGCGTGGCCGAGCTGCGCCAAGCGCTGCGCGCCCGGGGCGGCGAGCTCATCGTGCTGCACGACACGGCGCGCACCGCGATCCCGGTGCTGGCGCGCAACCTCGGTGTCGATGCGGTGTTCGCCAACGGCGACTACGAACCGGCCGCGCGCGCGCGCGACGACGCGGTCGACCGTACCCACGGCGCCGAGGGGCGGCGCTTCCACCACGCCAAGGCCCAGGCGCTGGGGGAAAAGGACGAGGTGCTCACCCATGCCGGGCGCCCCTTCTCGTTGTTCACCCCTTACAAGAATGCGTGGCTCGCCCGCCTCGATGACCT
>JBBQBW010000618.1:0-1991 GCA_038318025.1 Burkholderiales bacterium
AAGTCTACCGGATCGCGACCCGCCGGGGCGTGCCCGGCGGGGCTCAGGCGGCATGCAGCGCGGCGGCCAGCAGGACGACCACCATCCACAGGATCCAGGCGCGCCACAGCAGGCCCTCCAGGCTCGCCAGCGCCTCCTCCCGCGCCGGGTCTCCCACGCCGAGGGGCGGACGCTCGAGCAACGCGCCCGCGCGCGGCACCGGGTCGCCGAGGCGCACCCCGAGCGCGCCGGCGCCGGCGGCCAGCACGATGGCCTCGTCCGCACGCGGCCACTGCGGCGCCTGCGAGCGCCAGCAGAAGAGCGCGTCCTCGAAATCTCCCACCACGGCGAAAGCGCACGCGGTGAGGCGCTGGGGTATCCAGTCGAGCGCCTGGAAGGCGCGTGCCGCGAACCAGCCGAAATCATGGCCGTGCGGATCCGGCAGCGGCTCCCAGCTTCGCGCCGCGCGCTGCGCCAGCGGGTAGAGCACCACCCCGATCGGGCCGGGGAGCACCAGGAACCAGAAGAGGAGCGCGAACGCTCCATGGTGCGACTCGCGTAGCGCGTGCTCGGCGGCAAGCCGCGCGACGACCGCGGCCTCGGGCGCGTCGACCGGCTCGCCCTGCCAGGCGGCGAGCTGGTTCGCCGCACCGGTCGCATCGCCCTCGCGCAGCAGCCGCTCGATGGTCCCCAGCTCGCGGGTGGTCTCGAGGAAGCGCACGCTGAAGTACAGGACCACCACGTCGAGGACCCACACCACCACCGGGTGCAGCGCCATCGCGAGCGCCGTGGCGAGCACCACCGGGCCGACCACGATCGCCGCCAGCACCAGCCACGCGACGATCCCGGAGCTGCGGTCGCCCGCATCCAGGCGACGCGACACCGCCAACGCCAGGCGGCCGTAGAGGGCGAGGAGCGCCTGGCGGCCGCGCGGCGGAAAGGCGTACTGGGAGGCCAGGCTGGCCAGCAGGGCGAGGAGGCTCACGGAGGCTTCTGCGGGGAGGTCCGCGGATTATAATGACCCCGCCCTGTCATCCGCGCGCGGGTGAGACGCGTTTCACGGCAGGCCCACCACAACGAGGAGAAGCAAAAATGCTGAGAAGGCTCATCGCGGCCTGCGCCGCGCTCGGGTTCGCCGTGGCGGCGCACGCCCAGGAATACCCCACCCGCACGGTCACCATCGTCGTGCCATTCGCCGCCGGCGGCCCCACCGATACCGTCACCCGGCTCATCGGGCAGTCGATGTCCAAGACGCTCGGCCAATCGGTGATCGTCGAGAACACCGCCGGGGCCGGCGGCACCATCGGCGTGGAGAAGGTCGCGAAAGCCAAGCCCGACGGCTACACGCTGCTGCTCATGCACATCGGCATGTCCACCAGCGTGTCGCTGTACCGCAACCTGCGCTACGACCCGCAGAAGGACCTCGATCCCATCGGCCTGGTGACCGATGTGCCCATGACCTTCATCGGCAAGAAGGACTTTCCGCCGAAGGACATGAAGGAGCTCATCGCCTACGTGAAGGCCAACAAGGACAAGGTCACCTACGCCAACGCCGGCATCGGCGCCGCCTCGCATTTGTGCGGCATGCTGTTCATGACCGCCCTCGGCACCGACCTCACCACCATCCCGTACAAGGGCACCGGCCCGGCGATGACCGACCTCATGGGCGGCCAGGTGGACTTCATGTGCGACCAGACCACCAACACCACCCCGCAGATCAAGGGCGGCAAGGTGAAGGGCTACGCGGTCACCACCAAGAAACGCGTCGCCTCCCTGCCCGACCTGCCGACGGTGGCCGAGTCAGGCCTGCCCAGCTTCGAGGTCGGCGTGTGGCACGGCATGTGGGCGCCGAAGGGCACCCCCAAGCCCGCCATGGACAAGCTGGTCGCGGCGCTGCAGGCGGCGCTGAAGGATCCCAACGTCGTCTCCAAGTTCGCGGAGCTGGGCACCGAGCCCGTGCCCGCGGCGCAGGCCACGCCGGCGGCGCTGCAGGCGCACCTCAAGGCCGAGAT
>JBBQBW010000619.1:0-1990 GCA_038318025.1 Burkholderiales bacterium
TGGCGACCGTGGCGTCGTTGGCCGCGCCCAGGTCGTCCTGGAGCGCCGAGAGCGTCTCCATGTAGGCCTTCACCTTCTGCTGCGGGAACAACGACTCGAATCCCTGCACCGCATAGCGCAGCCGTTTTCCCAGGATGCGCACTTCGTGCCGCTGCGCGGGCTCCAGGTCGGTGAACCCTTTGGCAGCGTCGAGGAGCTGGCGGTGGTGCTTCGCGACGACCTCGCCGCCGAAGCGCGAGAGCTTCACGCGCCCGGCGGGAGCATGGGCAGTCGGCAAGCCCAGCCAGCGCGCGAGGTCCAGCATGAGGAGCGAATAACGCGAGGAACGCAGCGCCTCGCGCAGCCGGGCGCGGGCGACGCGGCGCCGCGCCTCGACCCGCTCCTCGAACCCGGCGTCCGCTTCCGCGCCGTCGCGCGCCATGGCGGGGAGCGTCTCCTGCGAAAGGACGTCGAGGTCGCGCGCCGTGCCCGCGACCCCCGTGATCCACTTGAGCTCGTCGCGCACCCCGGCCTCGAACCCGGGCTCGAGCGCCTTGCGATGGGCGCGGAGCGTCGAGCGCATGCGCCTCAGTGCGACGCGCAGCTGGTGGACGAACTCCGGATCGTCGCTCGCCAGAACGCCTTCCTCGTTGCCCTGCAACTGCTCCATGGCCGAGGCAAGCGAGTGGCGCGCCGACTCGGCGGGGCTCCAGTCCGGGTCGAGCTTGAGCGCCGCCCCGGCCTTGATCGGTGCCAGGGCTTCCCGGCGCAACAGCCGGTAGCCGCGTGCGGCCTTGGTGACGGCACTCGGGCGCATCGGCACGAGTGCCACGAGGCTGCGGGCCAGGACGAAGACGGCGTCCGGGTCGCCGCCCTTCAACTCGATCTCGATCTCGCTGATGGGCGCGGAGGAATCACCGCCCCTGACCTCCCCCTGGTCGAGCGCGACCTGGACCTTCGAGCCGTTGATCTCCAGCTCCCACGTGAGGCGCAGGACGCCAACGCGGAAAACTTCGATCAGGCGTTGGTGCAGCGTGCCCGACCCGGGCAGGTCCGCCAGCGGAGTCGACCTGAATGCCGCGAGGTCGAGGACCGGGCCTTCGGCGGGCTCCTGCCACTCGTCGCGGGAGTGCAGCCCGCCGGAGCTGCTGCCGGCGGTCTTGAAGGTCTGGACCCAGGGCCCACCCTCGCGGCGCAGGCGCAGCGACATGCGCTTCTCGGCGAGCTCACCATCGGGCGTGTCGAAATAAAGGGCCAGCAGTTCCTCGCGGGCGCTTTCCTTGCCGCCCAGGGGGGCGTGCAGTAGCGATGAGTCCGCGCCCGGCTCCAACTCCAGCTTGATCTCGATCTCGCGCACGGCGGCTCCAGGGCCTGTCGACCAGGACCAACGTAGCACGGCGGCGTGACATCCCGTGTGGCCATCGAGGGCGGTGTGGGATCATTTGCCCGAGCCGAATCCATTTCTCCCCGCGGCTGCGTCCAACCGCCATCTCCCGCAAAGCCTTCCCATGAAAATCCAATCCAAAGCCCTCGCCGCCGCCTTAGCCCTCCTCCCCGCCGCCTGCGCCACCGTGGGTACCGCTCCGGTGACCGGCAACGGCGCCACCGCCGGCACCAACCTCATTCCCCGCAACGCCATCTTCGGCAACCCGGAGCGCGCCGGCGGCCAGCTGAGCCCGGACGGCAAGTACGTCTCCTTCCTCGCGCCGCTGGACGGCGTGCTGAACGTCTGGGTGGTCGAGCGGGGCAAGCCCCTCACCGAGGCCCGCGCGCTCACCCGGGAAAAGGTGCGCCCGATCCGCAGTTACGCCTGGGCCGCCAACGCGAGCGATATCGTGTTCGCCAACGACAAGGGCGGCGACGAGAACTTTCTCTATTACGCGGTGAACGCGGCCACCGGCGTCGAACGCACCCTCACCGACTTCAAGGGCGTGCGCGTGGTGACCTACGGCGCGTCGCTCTCGCGTCCCGACGAGGTCGTGATCGGCATCAACAATCGAGACAAGGCGTG
>JBBQBW010000620.1:0-1985 GCA_038318025.1 Burkholderiales bacterium
CCTGGTATTCGCCCGAGCTCCAGGTGACGGTGATGTCGCGCTACCACGACCCGCGCACCGGAGAGTCGATCTATCGCCTCGCCAACATCCAGCGCGGCGAGCCGGCAGCGGACCTCTTCAAAGTGCCCGAAGAGGCGATCACGAAGGACCACACGAAGCGCTAGCCGCCGCGCGCCTATAATCCTCCTTCAAGTCGCGACCGACGAAGGGATACACATGGGCAAGGGTGACAAGCGTTCGTTCAAGGGCAAGGTATTCAAGGGCAGCTTCGGCAAGACACGGCCCCGGCACCAGAAGAAGGCGGAAGCTCCGGCGGTGACGCCGAAGAAGAAGTAGCTCGCGGCGGGCCGCCCCGGCCTGCCCTAGAAGCTCGAGCCCGGCCGCGTGAGGAAGTCCAGCTCCTCCGCGGTCGAGGCCCGCCCCAGCGCCGCGTTGCGGTGGGGAAAGCGGCCGAAGCGCGCGACGATCACGCGATGCTTCTCGGCCCACTCCGTGAGCCCCTTCGTTTCCGGGTACTCCTCCAGCCCCTGCATCAGCGCCACGGCGCGCTCCTGGTCGGCGAGCACCTCGCTGTGCTCGAACGGCAGGTAGAGGAACTGGCGCTGCACTGGCAGGAGTTGCTCGTCGTCGCCGCGTTCCAGGGCGAGGTTCGCGCATGCCAGCGCCTGCGGGTCGCCGGCGAAAGCCCGGGCGTCGTTGCGGAAGAGGTTGCGCGAGAACTGGTCCAGCACGACCACCAGCGCCAGCATCGACTGCGGCTCGTCACGCCACGCCTCGAGGCGCCCAGCCAGCGCCGCTTCCCGCACATCGCCGAAACGGCTGCGGATCGCCTCGTCAAAGGCCGCATCCTTCACGAACCACTCCCGGCGCGAGGCTCCCGGTTGCGGGCCAAACCAGAACTCCAGGACTTCGGCGGGCTTCATTCGGGGTCAGACTCCTAAGCTGGGGGCAGACTCTGCGTTGGGGGTCAGACTCCCAACGCAACCTGCGTTAGGCGCAACCTGCGTTAGGGGTCAGACTCCCAACGCAACATGGATCCATGCGTTAGGAGTCTGACCCCTAACGCAAAGGTTTCGGGGGCCTTGAGAGTCTGACCCCTAAGGCGGGCAGTGGCCGTGGGGGCAGCGGTTGACCTCGACGGAGACGTGGGCGAGGGCCGGGATGGAGGCGAGCCGCGCGCGATAGGCGGCGGGCGTGAGCGGCTGGTCGGCCACGACGGTCACCACGGCCGCGTACTTGTCGCGCCCGACGCGCCAGACGTGCAGGTCAGAGATCTCGGCGTCGCCATCGCTCTGGATCGCGGCGCGCACCTGGGGCACCAGCGGCGAATCCATCTCGCGGTCGAGCAGCACGCGGGCGGAATCGGCGATGAGGCCCCGCGCCCACCACGCGATCACCACCGAACCCACGATGCCCATCGCGGGATCGAGCCAGGTCCAGCCGCCCCACAGGCCCGCGCCGAGCGCGATGATCGCCAGCACCGAGGTGAACGCGTCGGTGAGCACGTGGACGTAGGCCGAGCGCAGGTTGAGGTCCTCGTGCTTGGCAGGAGCAGCAGCAGCGGGAGCACTGGCCGCGTTATCGCCGTGTCCATGGCCGTGGTCGTGATCGTGATCGTGCCCATGGTCGTGTCCGCCATGCCCATGGGCCGCAGGCGCGACCCCATGGTCACGCCCCGCATGCACGTGCCCATGGTCCGCGCCCTCGAGCACCAGCGCCGACACCACGTTCACCGCGAGCCCGAGCACCGCCACCCACAGCGCCACCGCGAACTGCACCGGCTCCGGGTGCATGAACCGCTGCACCGACTCCCACACCATCGCGAGCGCCACCACCGCCAGCAGCAACGCGCTGGTGAAAGCCCCCAGCACCTCGATCTTCCAGGTGCCGAAGGCGAAGCGCTCATCCCCCGCCAGCCGCCGCGCCAGCAGGTACGAAAAACCGGCGATGGAAAGCGCCACCACGTGGGTCGCCATGTGCCAGCC
>JBBQBW010000621.1:0-1974 GCA_038318025.1 Burkholderiales bacterium
GTAAAGGGCGGAATGATGGAGCCCGTGATGGGAAGCGAGAGCAGAACCCCACTCACGACCGGCCCGAACCGCGGGGCGGCGAGCAGGATCAGCGCGGCGAGCGCGAGGGCCGCGCCAAGGCGAAGCCGCAGCTCGGTCGCCGGGATCGCGGGTACCGCTCCGGCCGCGCTGGCGTGAGGTAAGCATCGCCAGGCGGCGGCCAGCCCCAGGGCCGCTGCGATCAGGGCCGTGGCTGGCGAAAGCGGCAGCAAGCTCACGAGGGTGGCGAGGAGAGCGAAGGCTCCCCAACCACAGGCGAGGGCGGGAATCCAGCCGGCGAAGCGCCGGGCCGCATGGGTGAATGCCAGCAGGTGCGCCGCCTGGCCGAGGATCGCGGCCAGCGTCACCGTGGCTGACTGCGACGCGAACTCCGGCCCGTGATCCAGCGCGAGATAAAAGGTGATGGGCCCGCCGATCAGGGGCAGGCCGCCAAGGTATCCGGACACCGCGTGACCCCAACGCCGCGCGGCGAGGCTCGCCAGCCACACCGCCGCCGGCACCAGCGCCAGCCGCAGCGCGATCTCGAGCGTCATGGCTTGCGGTTGCCGCCCGCGACCATGCGGTACTCGTAAAGGCGGCACTCGAGCGCGCCGTTGTAGAGCACCGTCTTGCGCGAGGGCTTGAGGCGGATCAGCTTCGCAAGATCCGGGTCGCCAGAGAAGATGAAGGCCGTCCAGTCCGGGAAGCGCTGCTTCAGCGCGTCACCCAGCTGCGGGTAGAACTCGGCGAGCTGCTCCTTCTCGCCCAGGCGCACGCCGTAGGGCGGGTTGGTGACCAGCATGCCGGTTCGCGCCGGCGCCCTCAGCTCGAGCAGGTTCACCTGCCTGAACGTCACGCACTCGGCGAGCCCCGAGCCCTCGAGGTTGCGCCGCGCGTTGTCGAGCGAGCTGCCATAAAGGTCCGAGCCCCAGATCGGCAGGTCGTGGGCCGGCTTCTCCTCGGAGCGCGCCGCCTCGCGGGCCCGGTCCCACGCCGCGGCGTCGAAGCGCGCGAGCTTCTCGAAGCCGAAGTTGCGGCTGCGCCCCGCCGCGCGCCCCAGCGACATCTCCGCGGCCTCGGAGAGGAAGGTGCCGGTGCCGCACATCGGGTCCAGCAGCGCGATGCCCGGCTTCCATCCCGCGAGCCGCAGGATACCCGCCGCGAGGTTCTTCTTGAGCGGGGCGTCGCCCACGAAGTCGCGCCGGCCGCGCTTGAACAGCGAATCGCCGCTGGTGTCGAGGTAGAGCGTGCACGTGGTGGCGTCGAGGAACACGTGGACCCGCAGGTCCGGGTCGCGCGCATCGACGTTCGGGCGCCGGCCCACCGCCTCGCGGAAGTGATCGGCGATGGCGTCCTTCACGCGCAGCGTGACGAAGTCGAGGCTCTTCACCGGGCTGCGGTGCGCGTTGGTCTCGATCTTGAAGGTGCGGTCCCAGTTGAAGTACTCGCGCCAGCGCACCTCCCCGGCGCCGGCGTAGATCTCGTCCTCGGTCTTGTAGGGGAATTGCGCGACGCGCCACAAAATGCGGCTCGCGATGCGCGAGTGCAGGTTGGCGCCGTACACCAGGTCGAACTCGCCGCTGAAGGCGACCCCCGCGTCGGCCGCCTTCACCTCCCGGGCGCCGAGCGCCGCCAGCTCCTCGGCGAGCGCGGGCGCGAGCCCGCGCGGGCACGGGGCGAAGAACTGGTGCACCACGGCTGCGGACTTGCGCAGGATGCGCACCGCAGGTTGCGGCTTGTCCCCGCGTTCCATCAGAAGGGCTTCACCACCACCAGCACGACGATAGCGGCGAGGAACACCAGCGGCACCTCGTTGATCCAGCGATAGAAGACATGGCTCCTGCGGTTGCCATCGGCGGCGAAATCGCGCGCGATGCGGCCGAGCCAGAAATGGTAGGCGACCAGCGCCGCCACGAGGGCCAGCTTGGCGTGGAGCCACCCGCCGCCGATGCCGTA
>JBBQBW010000622.1:0-1968 GCA_038318025.1 Burkholderiales bacterium
AGCCGATGAGCGCCTCCGCGCACACCAGCGTGTCGCCCACAAGGCTCATGCGCGGCTGGTAATGAAGCACGAACTCGCCCCGGTCGACCGCAAGGCGGACCCGATTCTCGAGGGTGAGCCTGTCGGACACCGCCTCCGTCATGTGGCGCGTGTGGAAGAGGTAGCGCTCGCCGCTCGCCTTGGCCTGCTTCAGGGCCGCTTCGGCACTGCGGAACAGGGCCTCGGCATCGGCGCCGTCGTCGGGATACACGGCCACGCCGACCTTGGCGACGATGCGCAACACCGCGTCGTCCAACTGGAAGGGATGCTCCTGGATCTCGCCCAGGCCCTTTTCCAGCAGGCGCTCGACATTCCCGTCAGGCCTCACCTCCGGCAGCAGGACCGCGAAGTGGTCCGCGTCCAGGCGCGCCACCAGGTTCACGTCGCCCGCGGACCGCGTGAGGAGCTCGGCCACCTGGCGCAGCAGCGAGTCGCCGGCGAGCCGGCCGAGGCTGTCGTTGATGTTCTTGAATCGATCGAGATCGACGAGAAAGAGTGCCAACTGGTGCGAGCCACTCGCGGCGGCGCGCAGCGACTGGCTCATCCGCTCGAGGAAGAGAGCGCGATTGGCGAGTCCGGTGAGCGAGTCGTAGTAGGCGAGGTAATCGAGGCGCGCCTGCTTCTCGATCTGGTCCATGGCGAAGGAAATGTCGGCGGCGAGGTTGAGCAGCAAGCGCGTCTCTTCCTCGTCGAACGCGCCAGTGTCGCCAGAAAAGAGCGCGATCACCCCCTCCACCTTGCCGCCGGCCGACAGTGGAAAGCAGCCGAGGGACTTGTGGCCGCGCCCCAGCAGTTCCTCGCGCACGGCCTCCAGCGTCGGGTCGGTGGCGATGTCGTTGCAGATGACGGGGCGTGCCTCGCGCAACGCGCGGCATGCTGGCAGCGTGCTTTCCGGGTGCCCGGGGCGCGCCGTGAGCAGGATACTGGCGCCATAGCCCTCCTCGCCCTCGCAAAGCGCCACCACCTGCCCCTCCAGCGTCTGCGGATCGATCACCGCGATCCAGGCCATCCTGAAGGCGCCGGCATCGACGGCAACCCGGCAGGCCTCCCTGAACAGCTCGTCGCGACTCTGCACGCGCACGATGAGCTCGTTGATGCCCGTGAGCACCTCGTGCACGCGGTTCAGGCGGCGAATCTGCAGATCGCTGCGCATGCGCTCGGCAATGTCGCGCTGGATCACGCGCCCCATGTCGTTGAATGCCGCGGCGAGCTGGCCGACCTCGTCGGGCCCTTCCACGGCCGAGCGATGGCCGAAGTTGCCGCCCGCCAGGGTGCGAGCGTCGCGCTCCAGCTCGCGCAGCGGGCGCGTGATGCGCCGCGACAGGATGAGCGCCACCCACGCGCTCAGCGCCAACACCAGCAGCGACGCGGCGATGACCTGCGTGCGGCGCGGGACGGACTCGGCGAGCGCCGAGGCCGTCGGCAAGGCGGTCGTCACGACCCAGTCCGTCCCACTGACAGCGGCCCGGGCGTGGATGCGTTCGATGCCATCGCGATCCACCGCGATGGACACGCCTCGGGGCCAGGCCTGCCGCGGCGCAGCCAGGACGAGTTCGCCCAGCCTGCCGCCTGGGTGGCGAGCGACCACGGCCCCGGCCGAGGTGGCCAGCTGCGTCACGAGCTCGTGGCGGTCGTCCGATTCGATGTTTCGCCCCAGGGCCGATTGCTCGATGGGCGCGGTCACGGCGCCGAGCAGCCCTCCCTCGGCATCGCGAATCGGATAGGCGGCGATCACGACGATCCGGCCGGTGAGCTGCCCCCACACCGCCGCACCCAGCACCATGTCGTCGCCCGCCTTCATGCGCTCGAAGAGCTCGGGAAAGTCGCTTCGAACGATGCTCCCGCGCAGCCGCGACGCGCTGCAGACAAGCTCCCATCGCAGGTTGAGGGAGTTGATGTTGGCGTAATGGGGCAGCGTGGCGCGCAGCT
>JBBQBW010000623.1:0-1967 GCA_038318025.1 Burkholderiales bacterium
CCGGTGCAGCGGCTCGCCGAAGCCGCCGGCCGCGTCCAGCAGGGGGACTACACGCGCCACGAAGTCGTCACGCAGAAGGACGAGATCGGCCAGCTGGCAGTGAGCTTCAACCACATGCTCGACGGCATCCAGAGCCGGGAGAAGGAGATCCTGCGCCTCGCCTACGAGGACGGGCTCACCGGGCTGCCCAACCGCGCCATGTTCAATGAGCAGCTCGAGCAGGCGGTGAAGCGCGCGCGGCGCGAGAACGCCCCGCTCGCAGTACTGCTGTTCGACATGGACCGCTTCAAGGCCATCAACGACACGCTCGGCCACCCGGTGGGCGACCAGGCGCTGCGCGAGGTGGGGCGGCGCGTACGCGAGACGCTGCGCGATTCGGACATCGTGGCGCGCCTGGGCGGCGACGAGTTCGCGATCCTGCTCGCCACCGGAGGTGCCGTCACCGCGCCGCGCGTCGTGGCGGAGAAGATCCACAAGTGCCTCGAGGACCCGCTGGTGGTCGAGGGGCAGCCGATGGACATCGCGGCCTCCATCGGCATCGCGTGCTTCCCCGAGCATGGAGACGACGCCAATGCATTGCTGCGCGCCGCCGACGTGGCGATGTACGTCGCCAAGCGCGACAAGGGCGGCTACGCGATCTACGACCCCAGCCACGACGAGCGCCGGCAGGGGTTCCTCACGCTGCTGGGCGAGCTGCGCCGCGCGGTGGAGGCGAACGAGCTGGTGCTCCACTACCAGCCGAAAGTGCATCTCGCGGACAACAGCGCCACGTCGGTGGAGGCGCTGGTGCGCTGGCTCCATCCGCAGCGCGGTTTCGTGCCGCCTTCGGAGTTCATTCCCTTCGCCGAGCAGACCGGGTACATCAGCGCCATCACCCGCTGGGTGCTCGACCACGCCATCGACCAGGCGGGCGCCTGGCACAAGCGCGGCATGGGCATCCGCATCAGCGTCAACATCTCGGCGCGCGACCTGCGGCAGGAGGGAATGCTGGTGGGACATGTGGCGGCGGCGCTCGCCCGGGCCCAGCTGCCCGCCGGGATGCTTTGCCTCGAGATCACGGAGAGCGGCCTGATGGACGATCCGCGCAGTGCCCAGCAAACGCTCGGCAAGCTTCGCGAGCTGGGGATCGTCACCTCCATCGACGATTACGGCACCGGTTACTCCTCGCTCGCCTACATCAAGCAGCTCGCGGTGAACGAGATCAAGATCGACCGCGCGTTCGTGGCGGGGATGGAGGCCGACGCGAAAAACGCCGCCATCGTGCGCTCCACCATCGAGCTCGGCCACAACCTGGGCATGACGGTGGTGGCCGAAGGGGTCGAGACCGACCACGAGGTGGCGGAGCTGCGCCGCTTCGGTTGCGACGTGGCGCAGGGCTACCGGTTCGCCCGTCCCATGGCCGCCGAGGCGTTCGAGGCGTGGCTAGGAAACGCGGGAAACGAGCCGGTCGGGCAGCGCCTTGATGCCCGCGAGAAGGCGCGTGCCCCAGACTGACTCCTTCGCCTCGGCGCTCGGCCGCACGCCGTGGCGCAGCACTTGCGCTGGGGCCTTCTTGAAGACCGAGTATTTGCGCAGTGCCGACTCGACGTGGCCGCGCAGCGCTTTCGCGTCGACGGGCTTGGCGAGGAAGCGGTAGACCTGGGCCTGGTTGATGAGCTCGATGGCGAGCTCGGAATCCGGCGCCTCGGTGACCAGGACCACCAGCACCTCGGGGCGCTCGGCCTTCAGCAGCTTGAACATCGTCACCAGGCTGTCGCGGCCGGCGGCGAGGTCCGCCACGATCACGCCCACCTCGTCAAGCGCCAGGCGCTGCACCGCTTCCACGGCGGTGGCCGCGCGGACCACGGGCGCCACGCCGCGCATCAGTTTCTCCAGGTCGAGGGCCAGCTTGGGATCGGGGTCCACGACGAGCACCGCGGCATCCTGTCGGGGCGGCACGCGATCCACCAGCACCGGGGGCTCATCGA
>JBBQBW010000624.1:0-1956 GCA_038318025.1 Burkholderiales bacterium
CTCGATGCCGCCGCGGCTCTCGACCCGGTCCTCGGGCCCCGTCGAGAAAACCGTCACCCGGTGGCCGCGCCGGGTGAGGTAGGTGGAGAGGTCGTGCAACGTCCGCTCCGAGCCGCGCCGCACCCACGGCCAGACGAACGGGCTGGTGATCACGATCCGGAGGGGGCCACCCGCGTCGAGCGCGCCGCCGCCTTCAGATCCGGTCATCCGCCATCGGGTGTTGCCCGGCCGTGGTCGGAGGACGGGCGGAGCCCGCGAAGCGCCGCCGCTGCCCGCCCAGGGGCGTGGGCGGAAGCCACCGGCGGGAACCATGGGAGAACACCGCCGCGTCGGAAACGGCGCGGCCGCGCTGCGCGGCGGAGCGCAGCGCGAGCGTTTCGCGCAGGTGGGCGAGATTCCACCCCAGGGCCCGCAGCTTCGCCCCGCGCGGCCCGCGCGCCACCAGGTCCGCCATCGTGTAGGCCGCGTAACCCGCCAGCATCACGGCCAGGTTCAAGCCGCCCGCGTTCTTCAGCAGCGAGCGCAGCCGGTTTTTGCAGTAATGGAACACGATGCCGGGATGCGCGGGGCCCGAATCGAGGGCCACGTTGTGCATCGCCTTCAAATCCGGGAACACCGCCACGCGCTGCCCCATGAGGTTCAGCCGCCAGCCGAGGTCGGAGTCTTCGTAGCCGTAGAAGAAGGACTCGTCGAAGCCGCCCACCTCGCGCACGGCGCTGGCGCGCGCGAGCATCGCGGAGCAGTTGATCCAGATGCGCAGGCACGGCTCCGCCGACTCGTCCACCCGAGCGCCCTCGGCCACGTCCCATGCGAGCCCCATCCGACCGAGGTCCCCGCCGTACGCGTTCACGCCGGTCGGGTCGAAGGCGTAGACGATGAAGCCGCCGACCGCGCCCAGGGTCGGGTCGCGCGCGAGGTGCGCGAGCGCGCGCTCGAGCCAGTCGGGGGCGAGGTCCACGTCGCTGTCGAGGAAGAGCACGAGCGGCGTCTGCACCTCGGCGAGCCCGGTGTTGCGCGCCGCGGCGGGACCGTTGGGATCCCGGCGAATGTAGCGCAGCCGCCCGTCCCAGGCCGGCACCAGCGCCTGCACCATTGCGGGCGTCTCGTCGGTCGAGCTGTTGTCGACCACGATCACGCGGGGCGCCCCGGCGCTCTGGCGCCCGAGGTGCTCGAGCGCGCGCTGGAGGTCGACGGCGCGGTTGAAGGTGGGAATGACCACCGTCACCGCCGGATCCGCGGAGGTTGCCTGGAAGTTCATCGTGACGCGATCAGGCGACGGCGGGCTCCCGCTCCTTCACCGGCACGCACTGGCGAACCTGCCAATCGACCTTGATGCGGGTGACCATCTTCGACAGGGCCTTGATGTGGGTGGTCCACACCTCGAGCGCGCTCTCCAGCTCGCGCGCGCCCTCCTCGGTGAGCCGGAACTGCACCTCGGTGGGCCGGGCGAACCGGTATGCCGTCGGGTCCGCGAGGTCGCCCCCCGCGAACCAGCCGGCGAGGTCGTAGCGCATCGTGGCGCGTGCCGAGGACAGGATCGTGTTTCGATCGCGCCCGGAGGCGTGCATGAGGCGCGTGTAGGTGGTGAGGTCGGCCCAGAAGGCGTCGAAGTCGGCGATCTTGCGGTGCACCCCGTGCTCCTCGAAGAGGGCGCGCGTGGCTCCCATCGCCGCCTCGCACACCGCGTCCCAGATGTGGAACGAGGCGATCGCCCGGTAGCGGTACATCAGGTTGTCGCCGATCTCGCCGCTCTGCAGGCGGCGGAAGTTCTCGGGCTCCGAGTAGTACTCGATGCACGCCTCGGGGGTGGGGAAAAGCTCGCCCTTGGTCTCCGCCACGAACTCGTCGAGGAAGGCGCGGATCGCGGGGCTGCCGTTCTCCATCGCCGGCAGCATGCGCGACCACCATTCGGAGTTGCGGATGCCATGGGCGCGGGCCAGGTTCACGATGTGCTCG
>JBBQBW010000625.1:0-1955 GCA_038318025.1 Burkholderiales bacterium
GTCCTGCTGGCCGATCACCAGCTTGAAGATGTCGGTGGCGAGCATGTTGAAGTTGCCGCCGATCACCTTGGGGATGCCGAAGTCCGACAGCGCATAGGTGAATACCACCATCGCCGCGCTGATGAGGCCGTACTTGGCCCCGGGAACGGTGATGGTGAAGAAGCGCCTGAGCGTGGAGGTGCCGAGCGCGTCGGCCGCCTCGTAGAGACGCGCGTCGGTGAGCGAGAGCGCCGTCACCAGGATCATGAGTGCGTGGGGGAACGTGGCGAACACGAGCGAGATCACGATGCCCGGGGCGCCGTAGATCTGCGCTCCTCCGAGCAGCGCCTTGGCGATCCCCTGGTTGCCGAACCAGAAGATGAAGGAGATCGCCGCCAGCAGCGACGGCGCCAGGATCGGCACCAGCGCCACGTTGCGCAGCAGCGCCTTGAAGCGCATGCAGCTGCGCGTGAGGCCGTAGGCGAAGGTGAAGGCGAGGGGGATCGTGATGGCGGTCACCAGCGTCGACACCCAGACGCTGTTCCAGATGGAGCGCGCCAGGGCCGGCGTGCGGAAGTATTCGGCGAAGTTGGTGAAGCCCACGAAGTCGCCGGCGCGGCTCTGGACGCTCTTGGCGAGGATCATCGCGAGCGGCGCCAGCAGCAGCACCGCGAGCGCCAGGCCCGCCGCCACCAGCAGCACGTGCCCCACGCGATCGCTCCAGTGGACCTTGAGGCGCGTTGCGGCGAGCGGCCTCGTCATCGCGGCCGCGCCGTCGATCGCGCCATAGGCATCCGGGGTGGTGCTCATCGGACCGGGTCAGGCGGCGGCGAACACCCGCAGGCGCTCGGGAGGCACCGCAACCCGCAGCGTGTCGCCCTGGCGCGGGTGGAACTCCGCCATGTCGTTGAACGACAGGTCGGCGGTGAGGAGCTGGTCGATGCCGTTCAGGCGGAGCGTCACCCGCGAGTAGGCGCCGAGGTACTCCACCTTCTCGACCACCGCCGCGGCGGAGTTGGGCGTGGCGCCGCCGACCCCGCGCACCATCACGTCCTCGGGGCGGAAGAAGAGGCGCAGCGACGCGCCGTTGGCGTGGCCGTCCAGGGTGGGGCAGGTGAAGCGCTGCTCGCCCACCAGCACGCGGTCCTCCCCGGAACGCGTGGCGGGGAGCAGGTTGGTCTTGCCGACGAAGTCGGCCACGAACGGCGTGGCGGGTTTGGCGTACACCTCGGAAGGCGTGCCGATCTGCTCGATCGCGCCGTCCTTCATCACCACGATGCGGTCGGCCAGGGACAGCGCCTCCTCCTGGTCGTGGGTGACGAGGATGGTGGTGATGCCGACGCGCTGCTGCAGGCTGCGGATCTCGCCGCGCAGGCGCACCCGCACGCGCGCATCGAGCGCCGAAAGCGGCTCGTCCAGAAGCAGCAGGCCCGGCGAGGTGGCCAGCGCGCGGGCGATCGCGACCCGCTGCTGCTGCCCGCCCGACAGCTGCCCGGGGTACTTGGCGCCGCTGTCGGGCAGGCCCACCAGCTCCAGCAGCTCGCGCACGCGCGCCTCGCGCGCTGTCCGGGGCACGCGCCGGTTCACGAGGCCGTAAGCCACGTTCTGCGCCACGGACATGTTGGGGAACAGCGCATACGACTGGAACACGATGCCGTAGTCGCGCCCCATCGGCGGCAGCCGCGTGATGTCGCGGCCTGCCTGCACGATCGTTCCCGCCGACTGCACCTCCAGCCCGGCGATGATCCGCAGCAGCGTCGTCTTCCCGCAGCCCGAGGGTCCGAGGAAGCAGATGAGCTCCCCCTGGCGCACCGCGAGGCTCACGCCCTTTAGCGCGGCGAAGCTGCCGAACTCCTTGCGGATCCCGGAGATCTGGAGGAAATCGGTCACGCTGTGGCGCCCGCGTGGGCGGTCGCCGCCGCGAAGGCGGTCGCCCCCGCGCATGCGGTCGCCCCCGCGCAAGCGGCCGCCCCCGC
>JBBQBW010000626.1:0-1949 GCA_038318025.1 Burkholderiales bacterium
CGCCGCACGGAAGAAGCCGCGGTCGGCTTCCAGCCCGTTGGGGGACGCGGTGAATCCGAGCGCCGCCATCTCCGCGGCGACCACGCCGTTCTCGGCCGCGCGCCCGGCATGGAACGGCTTGGTCATGGTGCCGAAGTTCTCGCGCAGTCCCCCCGCCTGGGTGGCGCCGAGGCTCAACGCGCGGCGCATCGCTTCACGGTCGAGGCCCAGCAGCTTCGCGGCACCCGCGGCCGCGCCGATGGAACCGCAGGTCGCGGTGCTGTGGAAGCCGTCCTGGTAGTGGCGCGGGTCGATCGCCTCGGCCACCTTGCACTCGACCTCGACCCCGACCTGGTAGGCGAGCATCAGGTCGGCGCCGCTCCTGCGATCGCGCTCGGCGATCGCGAGCACCGGCGGCAGCGCGGGCGCCGTCGGGTGGGTGAGGAGCCCGTAGACGCGATCCTTCGCCACCGCGAGCTGCGTGTCGTCGTAGTCGTCGGCATGGATCGCGAGCCCGTTGGCGAACGCCGCGAAGCGCGCCGGGAGCCTGAGCCCCGTGCCGATCACGGTGGCGCCCTGCCCCTGCGCAAGGCCCAGGTTCTCGAGGTAGCGGTGGGTGATGTGCCCGCATTCCGACCGCGCCCCGGCGAGCGCCAGGCCGATGCCATCCAGCACCGAGCGCGTGGCGAGGCGCGCCGCATCCTTCGGGATATCGCCGGACCTGGCCGCGGCGGCGAACTGCGCGACCTCGTCGGTGATGGCGGGGGGAATTGCCCCCACCTAGGCAGCCACGGCGTTGGAGCGCGCCAGGGCGAGCCGCGCGCCGAGCCGCACTGCCTGCTCCAATGCCCCGGTGGTGGCACGGCCCTGCCCCACGATGTCGAAAGCGGTGCCGTGCGCGGGTGTAGTGAACACCACACCGAGCCCCGCGGTCACGGTCACGCCACGATTGAAGCCCTTCAGCTTGGTCGCGATCTGGCCCTGGTCGTGGTACATCGACAGCACGCCGTCGAAGTCGCCGTTGAAGGCCTTGAGGAACACGGTGTCCGAGGGAAACGGCCCCTTGCACCCGATGCCGCGCGCGGCGGCCCTGGCCACGGCCGGCGCGATGAGCTCGATCTCCTCGCTGCCGAAGAGGCCGTTCTCGCCGCCGTGGGGATTCAGCGCGCATACCGCGATGCGGGGAGCGGCGAAACCCGCGCCGCGCATCGTCCGATCGGCGAGCGTGAGGGCCGCGTCGATGCGCTCGGGCGTGATCTGGTCGATGGCGGTGCGCAACGCCACGTGGGAAGTGACGCGGGACATCCACAGGTCGTCGAGTACGTTCATCTCGCCGAAGTAACCCCGGTGGCGCGTGAGGTGCGCGAACATCTGGTGCTCGTCGTTGAACTTCCATCCGCCCGCGTGCAACGCCGCCTTGTTGAGCGGCGCGAAGGTGATGCCGGCAAGCCGCCCCTCCAGCGCGAGGTCGATGGCGTATTTGAGCGTCTCGCCGGTGATGCGGCCGGACTCGGCGGAAACCGAGCCGCGCGGGATGCTCGCGGGGTCGAGGTTGGCGAGGTCGATGATGGGCACCGCGTCGCCGCGGAAGTCGGCCTCCTCCGGTGTCGCGCACGGGCGCAGCGCCAGCTCCACGCCCGCGTCCTTCGCGCCCTGCCGCAGCACGCGCGCATCCCCGATCACGAGAAGGCGCGCCGCGTCCGCGAGCCGGCGGTCGGCCAGCACCCGCGCGCATTGCTCCGGGCCGACGCCGGTCCAGTCGCCGAGGATCAATCCCAACAGCGGTTTCATCTCTTTGTCCATGCTCATTGCACCGTGCGCAGCAACCGCGCCTTGCCCTTGAGGATGTGTTCCGACAGCAACCGACCCGCGCCCTGGGCATCCCCCGAGCGCATCGCCGCCACGAACGCGCGGTGGTCGTAGTTCGAGGCTCGCAACGACCCGGGCAGGATGAAGCTGCGCGTGCGGAA
>JBBQBW010000627.1:0-1935 GCA_038318025.1 Burkholderiales bacterium
ACCTTGCGCGAGGATCGCCTGCGGCAGGACTACCTGGGGCTCGACCTCCGGCAGTCGCTCTTCCCGGCCCGATGGCTGCGCGTCGAGGCCGGCGCGCGCCTCGAGCGCTACGACTTCCAGGTGCGCTCCGACCTCGAGCACCACGATGGCGCCGCGGCGGGATCCGTCTTCTCGCCCCGCCTGTCCCTGCTTGCCACCCTCCCGGCCCGCGCGGAGCTCTTCATCCATGCCCATCGCGGCTCCCTCGCCGAGGAGGCCCGCGCGGCGGCGGCGCTGGACCCGCGCAACCGCGCGCCGCTGGGGCGGCTCGACCCGCTGTCGGCCACGCGAACCCTCGAGGCGGGGCTGCGTGCCCCGGTGTCTCCCGCGCTTGAGCTGCGCGGCGCCTTTGCGCGCACGCTCTCCCCGACGGAGCTGGTGCTTTCCGGCCGCGACACGGTGCTCGATCTCGGGCGGCCTGGCAGCCGCGACGTGCTGCGGCTCGGTGCCCGGTACCACGCCGGCGCGTGGCTCGACCTCGACTTCGAGGCGGCCCGCGTCCGGGCGCGCTTCGCCGATGGCGCCGGCGAGGCAATTCCCGATGCCGCCCGTCGCTACGCCACGGCGGGCGCCACGGTGCGCCCGCGCCGGGGTTGGAGCGCGAGCCTCTTCGTCGCCCACTTCGCCACCGAGGCGAGCGCCGAGGAGGAAGGGGCGCGGCTGCGCTCCTCCACCCTGGTGAATGGCCGCGTGACCCACCAGCTGTCGAAGAAGGCGCGCCTCACGCTGGATGTCTTCAACGTGTTCGACCATGGCATCGGCGGCATCGACTACCTCGCCGCCTCGCGCCTGTGGGGCCAGCCCGGCATGGCGGACGACTTCCTGTTCCACCCCGCGGAGCCGCGCGGGTTCCGGCTGCGCCTGCGCACCACGTTCTAGCCCGGCGCTGTCAGGATTCGGGGCGAACCCCGGTCTACGTCGTTGAGACCCCCTTTCCGAGGCCCGGATGCCCCTCCCGTCGTTCCAGAAACAGCGCTTCGAGCAGGCGGTCCACGCCTACTCGAGAGACCTGTTTCGTTACATGTTTTGGGTGTGCCGCGACCGTGCCCAGGCCGAGGACCTGGTGCAGGAGACCTTCGCCCGCGCGTGGAGCGCCTGGGAGGACCAGGCCGACGAGAAGGCGGTGCGCGCCTGGCTCTTCACCATCGCCCGGCGCGAGCACGCGCGACTCTTCGAGAAGAAGCGTCCCGAGCCCGACCCCGAGGCGGACCTGGAGGCGTTGTTTGCCCCCGCCCACGATCCCGGCCTCGCCATCGACCTCGGCCGCGCCATGGCGAGCCTGCCGCTCGCCTACCGCGACTGCCTCCTGCTCCAGGTGCTGGGCGGGCTCTCCTGCGCCGAGATCGCCGCGGCGAGCGATGCCACCGAGGAAGCCATCCACGCGCGCGTGAGCCGCGCCCGCAAGGCGCTGCGCGCCTGGCTCGACGGCGACCGCCCCGCCGACCGCAATACCCAGAGGAACCCGCGATGAACTGCATCGATTTCCGCCGCGCCGCCGGCGCCGGGCCCCGTGCCTTGTCCGTCGAGGCGGTGGTCCACGCCGACGAATGCGCTCCATGCCGCGCGGTGCTCGACCGCCAGCGCGATCTCGACGTCCGGCTGGAAGACGCGCTTCGCATTCCGGTGCCCGAAGGCCTGGCGGAGCGGGTGCTGGTGGCGCGGGGTACCGCGCGGGCGCGGCTGCGCCCTTCATGGGCCGTGGCCGCCGGCGTCGTCCTGGCCGCGGCTCTCGCCTGGGCCGTGCCTCCACTCCTCGCCGGCCGTGGCCTCGCCGACGAGGCCCTGGCCCACGTGCACGAGGAGCCGCAGGCGCTGCGCATACGCATGACGCCATCCCCCGCGCTCCTCGCCACCGACCTCGCGGCCCAGGGATTGCGGCTCGCGGCCGAAGTGGGC
>JBBQBW010000628.1:0-1911 GCA_038318025.1 Burkholderiales bacterium
TCGCCATGCACGGGCGCACGCGCGCCTGCATGTACACGGGCCACGCCGAGTACGACACCATCCGCGCGGTCAAGCAGTCGGTGCGCATCCCCGTGGTCGCCAACGGCGACATCACCACGCCCGAGAAGGCGAAGTTCGTCCTGGAATACACGGGTGCGGACGCGGTGATGATCGGCCGCGCCGCCCAGGGCCGCCCGTGGATCTTCCGCGAGATCGCCCATTTCCTCGCGACCGGCACCCACCTCGCGCCTCCGGAAGTCACGGAGATCCGCGACGTGTCGATCGCCCACCTGCACGACCTGTACGCCTTCTACGGCTACGAGCGCGGCGTGCGGGTGGCCCGCAAGCACATCAGCTGGTACACCAGGGGTCTGAAGAACTCCGCCGTGTTCCGCGCCCGCATGAACACCTTCGATGATGCAGGGACGCAACTCGCCGCCGTGGTCGAATTCTTCGACGGGTTGCAAGCGCACTCCCCCAGCCTCGAATACGGGGAAGACGAGGTCGCACTTGCAGCCTAAGCACAGGTCGGACGCAACAGGGGATGCGCGCGAGAACGAGTTGTCCCTCACGGTGCGCAAGGTGATGCGGCAGTACTTCAAGGACCTCGACGGCGAAAAGGCCTCCGGCATCTACGACATGGTGGTGGCGGCGGTGGAGAAGCCGATGCTCGAGGTGGTGATGCTCCAGGCCCAGGGCAATCAAACCCGCGCCGCGGAGCTGCTGGGCATGAACCGGAACACGCTGCGCAAGAAGCTGCAGCAGCACGGGCTCGATTGAGGCCCTCCCGCGAAGGCGGGGCTCGATCGAGGTCTCCCCCGCGAAGGCGGGGGCCCAATGGGATCCCCGCCTGCGCGGGGAATGACGACTTGAACAACGAATCCATCAAGATCCGCCGGGCCCTCATCAGCGTTTCCGACAAGGCGGGCGTGGTCGAACTCGCCCGCGCGCTGCAGACCCACGGTGTGGAGCTGCTCTCCACCGGCGGCACCGCGCAGCTCCTCAAGGTGAACGGCGTCGCGGTCACCGAGGTCGCCGACTACACCGGCTTTCCCGAGATGATGGAAGGCCGCGTGAAGACGCTGCACCCCAAGGTGCATGGCGGCATCCTCGCGCGGCGTGACAAGCCCGACCACGTGGAGGCGATGCGCGAGCACGACATCCCGCCCATCGACATGGTGGTGGTGAACCTCTACCCTTTCGCGCAGACGATCGCGAAGCCCGGCGTCACCTTCGACGACGCGATCGAGAACATCGACATCGGCGGGCCGGCGATGGTGCGCGCCGCGGCCAAGAACCACGCCTTCGTCGCCATCGTGACCGACCCCGCCGACTATGCTGTCATCCGCGCGAAGATGAAGGAAGGCGGCGGCGCGCTGGACGCAGCCGAGCGCTACCGCCTCGCCGCCAAGGCATTCAGCCACACCGCCGAGTACGACGGCATGATCTCCTCGTGGCTCACCGCCCGCGAGCCCCAGGGCGAGGCGCGTGCCTTCCCCGATCGGCTGAACCTGCAGTTTCGCCTCGCGCAGACGTTGCGCTACGGCGAGAACCCGCACCAGCAGGCCGCGTTCTACGTCGAGCGCGACCCACCGCGCGGCACGCTGGCCGGGTTCGAGCAGCTGCAGGGCAAGGAGCTCTCGTACAACAACATCGCCGATGCCGACGCGGCCTGGGAGTGCTGCCGAACCTTCGATGTGCCCGCGTGCGTCATCATCAAGCACGCCAATCCCTGCGGCGTCGCGGTGGCGGCGACCCCCCTCGAGGCCTACCGCAACGCGTTCCTCACCGATCCCACCTCGGCTTTCGGCGGCATCATCGCCTTCAACCGCCCCGTCGATGGCCCCACGGCCGAGGCGGTGGCGCAGCAGTTCGTCGAGGTGGTGATCGCCCCCGCCTACGACGTGGCCG
>JBBQBW010000629.1:0-1909 GCA_038318025.1 Burkholderiales bacterium
CTACACGACGCTCTTCCGATCTCGGCGTGGTTGTTGCCGGCGGAGTCCACCGCCTGCGGCAGGTCGATGATCACCGGCCCGTCGGCGGCGGCGAGGATGTTGAACTCCGAGAGATCGCCGTGGATGACCCCTGCGGCGAGCATGCGCACCACCTCGGCGATGAGGCGGGTGTGGAAGTCGCGCGCCTCCTCCGGGGTGAATTCGACGTCGTTCAGCCGCGGCGCGGCGTTGCCCTCGCCATCGGTGACGAGCTCCATCAGCAGCACGCCCTCGTGGAAGTTGTACGGCTTCGGCACCCGCACGCCCGCGGCGGCGAGGCGATAGAGGGCGTCGACTTCCGCGCTCTGCCACGCCCGCTCCTGGGACTCGCGGCCGAATTTCGTGCCCTTGGCCATGGCGCGCGCCTGGCGCGAGTTCTTGGTCTTGCGGTTCTCGGTGTAGTCGACCGCCTGGCGGAAGCTGCGCTGGTCGGCTTCCTTGTAGACCTTGGCGCAGCGCACGTCGTCGCCCACCCGCACCACGAACACCATCGCCTCCTTGCCGCTCATCAGCTGGCGGACCACGCCGTCGATGACGCCTTCCTCCATGAGGGGCTGCAGGCGCTTGGGGATTTTCATCCCTTCATTGTACGGACCGCGCGGGGCGCTCCCGGGCGGCGCGCTTGCCAGGGCCGGGCACATCGGCCAGCATGGCGGCGGCATGGCGGCGAGGGGAGGCGGCGTGGTGATCGGCGTGAAGGAGGACCGGATCGCGGCTTCGGCGCGGGGCTCGTGGGCCCACGTCGTGTACGAGCACCTGCACCGGCGTTCTTCGCGGGGGCTCACCGTGGTGCAGCGGATCCTCTTCGCCGTGATCGTCCTCGCGGTGGCGGTCGCGATCCTCGGCACCGAGCCCGAGCTCGATCCGGGCGCGAGGCACGCAATGGACCTGGCCGAGATCGTGGTCGGCTGCATCTTCCTGCTGGAATACTGCACGCGCATCTGGTCGATCGGTGTGGTCGAGGGGTACCAGGGTTTCGCCGGGCGGCTGCGCTACGCGCGCCAGCCGATGCCGATCGTCGACCTGGTGGCGCTGCTGCCGTTCCTCCTCGGCCTGCTCGGCGCGGAAACCCTGGTGCTGCGGATGATCCGCGTGCTGCGACTGCTGGCGCTGTCCAAGCTGGTGCGCTACTCGGACGCGATGCGCACCGTGCTGGGCTCGATCATCGATCGCCGCTACGAGCTCATGTTCGCGGTGCTGCTCGCGTTCCTGATGCTGCTGTTCTCCTCGGCCGCGATGTACGTGGTCGAGGGCCAGGACCAGCCGAAGGCGTTCGGCAGCATCCTGCGCGCGATGTGGTGGTCGGTCGTGACGCTGACCACGGTGGGCTACGGTGACGCCTATCCGATCACGCCCCTGGGCAAGTTCTTCGCCGCGATCACCGCCGTCGCGGGCATCGGGATGATCGCGATGCCCACGGGGATCCTCGCGGCCTCGTTCTCCGAGGCGTTCGCGAAGATCCGGGTGCAGAAGCGGGAATGCCCTCCCGACGGGCCGCAGTCCAACCCGGGGGAAGTCAGGTAGGCGCCTGACGCCGCGGCGGCAACATGATGATGAGGATGCCCCCCAGCACCATCGCCCCGGCGACGAATTTCCAAATCGGCAGGGGCTCGCCCAGCAGCAGCGCCGAGGAGCCCATGCCGAATACCGGAATCAGCAGCGCCCACGGGGTGATCACCGCCGCGTCATAGCGGGTGAGGAGCCAGCTCCACGCCACGTAGCCGAAGAACATGTTGCCCGCCACCTGCCAGGCGAGCGCCGCCCACGCCGCCCATCCCGCCGCGCTGACCGCCGCCACGCTCGGCGCAAATCCCTCGAAGGCGAGCGTCATCAGCGCTAGCGGCGGCACCGCGAACAGGCTCGACCACAC
>JBBQBW010000630.1:0-1907 GCA_038318025.1 Burkholderiales bacterium
CCGCGTTGGATCCGCCTCGTACAGCGCCACGATCGCCAGGGCGCGCTCGACCTCGCGCGCCGTGGGCGTGAATGCCGCGCGGATCGCCGCCACCTGGCTCGCGTGCTTGGCCGCCTTGCCGTTCATCCCCAGCGCCTTGGCGCGCGCGCACGATTCGCGCAGGCCCTCGACGTTCGCGATGTCGGGAAAGGGAGAATCGAGCACTTCGATCCGCGCTAGCGCCGCGGCGTGGACCGCGCGCGAGCGTGCGTAGAGCAGCGGCTCCCACGCCATCTCGCATCCCAGCGCGGTGGAAAGATCGAAGCCCCCGAACACCAGCGCCTTGACTCGCGGATGGGCCTGCGCGATCCCGCCGCAGCGCTCCAGGCCCTCGGCGGTCTCGATGATCGGATAGAGGTCGATGCCGCGGCCCGAAGCATCGACCAGGTCCCCAGCCATGCGCACCTCGTCCGGGCCGGCGACCTTGGGGACCATGAGGCCCCCGAACGCGGCTCCGTCGCGCAGGATCGCCTGCAGGTCGGCGAGGCCTTCCGGCTCCGGCATCGCGTTGATGCGCGCCAGGAGCTGCACTCCGGCCGGCACCTCGCAGCCGCTCGCGGCGCGCAACGCGGCGGCGCGCGCCTCTTCCTTGCGCCCGGGCGGCACGGCGTCCTCCAGGTCGATGACGGCGAGGTCCGCGCCAGAAGCCAGGGTGGCGCCCAGGCCCTCGAGCACCAGGCCGCCGACGAAGAGCATCGCGCGGCGCTGCTGGGGCGCGCCGCTCACGCCGGCTGCTGCGCCTTCAGCATGTTGTCGTAGTTCACCTTCTCGTGGACCTCGATCGGATCGCCCCCGGCGCGGATTTCTGCGATCACCCGCTCTTCGGTGGCCTTCACCTTGAGCGCGAAGGCGAGCACCTCGGCCACGCGCTCCACCGGGATCACCACGGTGCCGTTCATGTCGGCGAAGATGTAGTCGCCCGGCCGCACGCGCACGCCGTCGAGCTTCACCTCGATCCCGTACCCGGCGCACGACGAGCGCCCGCGCACCGACTGCTGGGCGATGCCGCGCGCATAGACGGGCAGGCCGTACTGCTGGTACTCGTCCACATCGCGGACCACGCCGTCGGTCACCGCGCCCACCAGCCCGAGGTGCCGGGCGGTGGCGCCCGCGACACCGCCCACCGAATTGACCTTGGGATTTTCCGAAGCGTCCACCACCAGCACGGCGCCCGCGCCGCCCTTCATGATCGCGCGCAGCGTTCCCGACACCGTGGACTCCGAGCCCTTGCCCGCGGGAACCAGCTTGAGTGTGGCCGCCGGGCCCACGATCTTCGTCGTCGGGAAGATCGGCAGCACGCCCTGGGGATGCCCCTCGATGCCGAGGCGGTCGAGCGCGTCGGAGACGTTGGCGGCATTCACGTTCAGGTACTGGCTGATGATGCGGGGGTCGACTTGCGCCATTGCGCTCTCCACGGTTTCGTTCAGGGATCCTGCGATGCTATGCTCGGCGAGGATTCAAGGCCAGCTAATATTTATTGACTCAAACTCAAGGTAGGCTTGTATGACATTCCGGAACCTGGACATGGACGTGCTGCGCTCGCTGGTCGCATTCACCGAACGCGGCACGCTCGCCAAGGCCGCGCAGCAGGTGGGCCGCACGCAAGCGGCGTTGAGCCTGCAGATGCGCAAGCTCGAGGAGCAGGTCGGGGAAGGGATCTTCGCGCGTGACGCCCGCCGCCTGGTGCTGACCGACGCGGGCCACGTGCTGGTGGGCTATGCGCGCCGCATCCTCGCCCTCAACGACGAGGCCCAGCAGTCGGTGCGCGCCACGCGGGTGTCGGGCCAGCTTCGCTTCGGGGCGTCGCAGGATTTCGGCGAGGCGTGGCTGCCTCCGGTGCTCGCGCAGTTTCGCAAGGCGCACCCGTC
>JBBQBW010000631.1:0-1907 GCA_038318025.1 Burkholderiales bacterium
CGATGACGTCGTGGTCGCCGTGGGACATCGAGCGGCTCCTGGCGCGCAAAACCCTGCCCCGCGAGCGCGTCGACTGCCCGGAGGCCACCTTCGCCGAGCAGATGGCCCACTGCGACATCCGCCACTTCCTTCCCGACGACATCCTGGTGAAGGTCGACCGCACCACCATGGCCTCGGGGCTGGAGGGCCGCGAGCCGTTCCTCGACCATCGCCTGGTGGAGTTCGCGCTGCGCACCCCGATCCACCTGCGCCGCGGTCCCCTGGGCCCCAAGCATCTGCTGCGCAAGATCCTCTACAAGCACGTGCCGCGGCAGATCCTGGAGCGCCCCAAGCAGGGCTTCGGCGTGCCGCTCGCCTCGTGGATGCGCGGCGAGCTGGCGCCGCTCGTCCACGAATACCTCGACCCGCAGCGCATCCGCGACGCCGGCATCCTCGATCCGGAGATGGTGTCCGAGGCGGTGGCGAACTTCCGTGACGGCGGCCCGGGCAACGAGCGCCTCGACATCCAGCGCCTCTGGTACCTGGTGGCGTTCGAGCTGTGGCGCGGGCGCTGGATGACCTCCACCTCCCACAAGGTCCAGGAAGGAGAGCCCCGTGCGCTTGCTGCTGGTGATTAGCGACCTGGGTTTCCACGGCGCCCAGAAGCAGGTGGTCGAGCTCTCCCGCGGGCTCGCCGCGCGCGGCCATGAGGTGGCGATCTACACGCTGTACGACGATGCGGCCCGCGCCCCCGAGCTCGAGGGCTCGGGCGTGGAGTTCATCCGCGACCAGAAGCGCTCGAAGCTCGACCTCGCGGTGATCCGGCGCCTGCGCTCGAAGATCCGCGCGATGCGCGCCGATATCGTCCACGGCTTCCTCTTCGACGGCGACATCTACGCCCGTGTGGCGGCGATCGGCACCGGCGCCAAGGTGCTCAATTCGGAGCGCAGCGACAACTACGAGATCTCGCGCTCCCAGCGCCTCGCCCACCGCCTCACCCACTGGCGGGTTGACGGGGTGGTGGCGAACTCGCGCTCCGGCGCGCGCTTCGCCGAGCGCCTCTACGGCTACGACCCCGAGCACATGCACGTGGTGTGGAACGGGATGCGCATCGAGGAATTAGAGCGCCGTGCCGCGACCCCGGTGGACCATCGCGCCGGGTTCTTCGGGCCCGGCGAGCACAAGGTCGCGTGCATGATCGGGCACATCAAGCCCGCCAAGGACTACCCGTTGGCCCTCGACACCGCCGCGGCGCTGGTGGCGATGGATCCCGCGTGGCGCGTGCTGTTTATCGGCGACTCCCTGGGGCACTCGGCCGACTACAAGCCCGGCCAGGACTCCGACACCAGCGGCTACAAGGGCGCCGCGATGGAGCAGTACCAGCGCCTGGGCATCGCCGAGCGCGTGAAGTTCGCCGGCGCCCGCAGCGACGCGCCCGCCATCCTCGCCCAGTGCGACGTGCAGCTGATGACCTCGCGCTGGGAGGGCTTTCCCAACGTGGTGCTCGAGGGCATGGTCCTCGGCGTGCCCGTGGTCAGCACCGATTACTCCGACATCCGCCACATCCTGCCGCGCGAGTCGCAGGTGGTGGCAAGCCGCTCGCCGCAGGACCTCGCCCGCGCCATCATCGGCGCGCACGCCGATCGCGAGGCCATCGCCGGAGAGCAGAGACGCTGGGTTCACGCACACGCCAGCATCGACATCGCAACCCGGGAACTCGAACGTGTCTACTCCCTCTACGTACGCCCCAATGTCCTCTCCCACGCTGCTTGAGCGCGAGCCGGTCGGGACGACGACCTCGGCCGGCCTGCGGCTTCCTAATCTGGAGGGCATGATGCCCGCCGGGCGGCCCCACATCTGCTTCGTGGCGCCCTCGACCTGGCCGATCATCTCCGGCTCGCGCGACATCCCCGTGGTGGGCGGCGCCG
>JBBQBW010000632.1:0-1906 GCA_038318025.1 Burkholderiales bacterium
GACGAGGCGATCGCGTACGTGAACGCCCGTCCCCGGCCGCTGGCGCTCTATGTCTTCGACCACGACCGCGCCAGCGTGGACCAGGTGCTGGAGCGCACCGTGTCCGGTGGCGCCACCGTGAACGAGACGCTGCTCCACATCGCGCAGGAGGAGCTGCCCTTCGGTGGCGTGGGCGCGAGCGGCATGGGCGAGTACCACGGGCGCGCCGGCTTCGACACCTTCTCCAAGCGCAAGTCCGTGTTCCACCAGTCGCGCGTGAACGGGCTCAAGCTCTTCCGGCCCCCGTACGGCGCGCGCTTCGAGGCGCTGGTGAAGCTGCTCACGCGATGAGCTGGTCGCGGCGGCGCTTCCTCCAGGTCGGCGTGGCCGGCGCCGCCGTGCTCGCCATCGCCGGGTACCTCGCGCGCCCGCGGGGCGACGTGGTCGCGGCGCTCGTGCCGGTGGTGCTGGCGGGGTCCCTGCCTGAGGAGGCTGCGGCCCGCGCCCGCGCGGTGGCCGAAGTCGCCGCCGCGTTCCATCGCGCCGTCGCGGGGCTCACGCCCGCCGTGCAAGCGGAAGTGGCGCAGCTCCTCGGGCTGCTGCGCTTCATGCCGACGCGCCTCGCCTTCACCGGCATCGCATCCCCGCTCGACGAGGCCGCGCCCGCCGACGTGGCCGCCTTCCTCGAGCGCTGGCGCGCCAGCCGCTTCGACCTGCTGCGCGCGAGCTACCAGGCCCTCACGCAGCTGATCCAGGCCGCCTGGTACGACAACCCGTCCTCGTGGCAGGCGATCGGTTATCCCGGCCCGCCGCGGAGGGTGGGCTGGTGATCTCCGACCCGATCCGCGACGGGCTCGCCCGTGGCTGGAAGGTGCACGACGCCGCGGTGCTCGAGCGCGACCTGGTGCTCGAGGCCGACGTGGTCGTGGTCGGCAGCGGCGCGGGTGGCGGCGTCACCGCCGAGGCCTTTGCGCTTGCGGGGCTCAACGTGATCGTGGTCGAGGAAGGCCCGCTCGCCAGCTCCAGCGACTTCCACATGCGGGAGCGCGAGGCCTACCCGCAGCTCTACCAGGAGTCCGCCGGACGCCAGACGCGCGACAAGGCGATCACGATCCTGCAGGGCCGCTGCGTCGGGGGCGGCACCACCGTCAACTGGACCTCGAGCTTCCGCACCCCGCCACGCACCCTCGGCTGGTGGCGCGAGCACCATGGCCTCGCCACGATGGATGCGGCAGCGCTCGATCCCTGGTTCGAGAAGATGGAGCAGCGCCTCGGCATCGCCCCCTGGCCGGTGCCGCCCAACGAGAACAACGACCTGCTCAGGCGCGGTTGCGAGGCGCTCGGCATTCCCGCCGCCGCCATCCGCCGCAACGTGAAGGGCTGCTGGAACCTGGGCTACTGCGGGATGGGCTGCCCGACCAACGCCAAGCAGTCGATGCTGGTGACCACCATCCCGGCCGCCCTCGATCGCGGGGCCACGCTGGTCCACCACGCGCGCGTGACGCGCCTCGCGACCGCGGGCGAGCGCATCGTCGCCTGCGAGGCGCGCGGCGTGGCGGGCAACGGCGCCGAGGCTTCCGGGCGAACCGTCACGATGCGTGCGCGCCACTTCGTGCTCGCCGCCGGCGCCATCGGGACTCCCGGCGTGATGCTGGCGAGCGGCCTGCCCGATCCTCACCTCACCTGCGGGCGCCGCACCTTCCTGCATCCCACCGTGGTCTCGGCCGCCCTCATGCCCGGCAAGGTCGACGGCTACTACGGAGCGCCGCAAACGATCTACTCCGACCACTTCCTCGACAGCCAGCCCCTCGACGGCCCGATCGGGTTCAAGCTCGAAGCGCCGCCGGTGCATCCGATCCTGGCCGGCATCACCCTGCCCGGCTTCGGCGAAGGGCACGCGTACTGGATGTCGCAGCTACCGCACCTG
>JBBQBW010000633.1:0-1878 GCA_038318025.1 Burkholderiales bacterium
GAGCCAATGGTGACGATCGCCTCGGTATCCATGTCGATGTCGACGTTCCAGCGGCGCTTGTACCACTGCGAGATGGCGCGGCGCAGGCGCGGGATGCCCTTCGAGACCGAGTAGCCGTGGGTGTCCTGGCGCTGCGCCACCTCGACCAGCTTGTCGACAATGTGGCGCGGCGTGGCGCCGTCCGGGTTGCCCATCGACAGGTCGATGATGTCCTCGCCGGCGCGCCGGGCGGCCATCTTCAGCTCGTTGGTGATGTTGAAGACGTAGGGAGGCAGGCGCTTGATGCGCGAGAACTCGGGGACCATCGGTTTGGCGGTGTCGTTGAGGTTCATTGGCGCTACCATGCTGCGGTGCAAAAGATTATGATTCTAGCAGGGTTGAAAAGCGGGTTAAGTCCTTGAAAATCGAGCGCGAGCAGGCGGAAGGCAAGAACCTCTTCACCGGGTACGGCGAGGGCTACGTGGAGGTGAACCGCGCGCGCCACGCAGCCAGCCTCGTGGTGGGCGCGGAGCGGCTGGTGACCCACTGGCCGGCCACCTCCGTGGACGAGCTCACGGCCGACCACCTGGCCGCGATCCTGGAGCTGAAGCCCGAAATCGTGCTGCTGGGCACCGGTGCCGCTTTCCGCTTCCCGGATCCGGCGCGCCTGGCGCCACTCTACAAAGCGGGGCTGGGCGTGGAGGTGATGGACACGCCCGCGGCGTGCCGCACCTACAACATCCTGCTGGGCGAGGGCCGCAACGTCGTGGCCGCCCTCATCGTGGGCCGGGACTAGCGCAGCGTCGCGAGCCACGCCGCCATGTCGCGGGCGTCGCGCTCCGACACCTGCAGGTCCGGCATCGCACCGCCCGGCTTGACCTGTTGCGGCGCCTGCAGGAAGGCGGCGACGTTCTCCGGCGTATTCTGCAGGTGGCCCGCGATGAAGCGTCGCAGCGCGAACTTCGCGAGCGGGGGGCCCACCGGCGCATTGGCGCCCACGATGCCGGGAATGGTGTGGCACGTGACGCAGGCGTACTGCTGGATGGCGAAGCGGCCGCGCTCGCTGTCGGGCGCATCACCCGTCGAATCCATCTTCGCTACCGGCGCGACGCCCAGCGCGCGATACGCCTCCGGTGACAGCGCGGGCAGGCGCTTCACGAATGCGACCACCGCCCAGAGCTCGTCGTCGGGCAGGCGGAACTCCCACGCCGGCATGCCGGTCATTTTGAGCCCGTATCGGACCGTCCAGTAGATCTCGGACTCAGTCCACTCGGCCCCGGTATACGCAAGGTTGGAAGGCGCCGGCGTGAGGCCGAGGGCGAACGGCTGCGGCGCGACACCCGGCGCGCCATGGCACTGCGCGCAGTGCTCCTGGAATCGCGCGCGGCCGCGGTCGATCAGCGCGGGATCATCGAGCGGCGGCGCAACGATGCCGCCGGCGCGCACCTTCACCGCGCGTTTCATCGCGAAGTCGAGGACGTGGTACGTGGGAGCCAGGTGCTGGTCGAGGGCGGACACGTCGTAGATGCCGGAATACACGAAGCCCGCCGCGGCAATGACCGCGGCGATCGCGAGTCCGGCGAGGGTCCGCAGCGTGATCCTCATCGCAGGCTGCGCAGGTACGCGGCCATCTGGCGCGCGTGGGCCTCGCCCACGCCGAGGTTCGGCATCGTGGTGCGCGGGTCGACGCCCTTCGGATCGCGGATGAAGCGCGCCACCGCTTCCGGCGTGTTCGCGAGCATGCCCGCCACGTAGATGCGCTTGCCGAACCTGGCGAGCGACGGTCCGGTCGTGCCGACGGCATCGGCGACGCCGGGAATCTCGTGGCACCCGCCGCAGCCGAACTGGCGCAGCAGCAGGCGGCCGGTCTCGCGGTCGGCCTCTGCCGCCGCGCACGGC
>JBBQBW010000634.1:0-1860 GCA_038318025.1 Burkholderiales bacterium
CGCCGCAATACGGAGGAGGGCCGCTCCCTCTACGAGACGCTGCAGGACAAGGTGATCCCGCTCTACTACGGCCGCGGCAGGATGGGTTTCTCGCCGGAATGGATCCAGATGGCGAAGCGCTCGATCATGACGCTGCTGCCGATGTACAACAGCGAGCGCATGGTGGGCGAGTACCTGCACCGCTTCTACGCGCCGGCCGCCGCGCGCGGCCGCAGGTTCATGGCCTGCGGCTACGCGCTCGCGAAGGAAGTGGCGGGGTGGAAGCGCCGCATCCGCGCCTCCTGGGGCGAGGTGGCGATCCGCCCGCTGGGGTTGCCCCAGAAACGCGCCGGCTTCGGCGAGAAGGTGCGCTTCGAGGTCGGCGTCCTGCTACCGGGCCTCGAGCCGAAGGACGTGGTGGTGGAGTTGCTGATGACGCCGGCGGTTCAGGGCGGCTCCGGCGCCCGCGCGCCGAGCAGCTTCTCCTTCAAGCCCACGGCTGTCATCGGCGACGGGCCGGAGCACCGCTTCGAGCTGGAGCTCGCCCCCGAGCTCTGCGGCAAGCTCGAGTACCGCATCCGCGCCTACCCGTTCCACGAGGCCCTCTCGCACCGCTTCGATATGGGCCTCATGAAGTGGGTCTGATCGACTCGTAGATGCGCTCGTAGTCGGCGGCGGCGCGACCCCAGCCGAAGTCGCGGGACATGCCGTGGTTCTGCAGGTCGCGCCACGAGCGCGCCTGCTTGTAGGCGGCGAGTGCGCGCTCCACCGCCTCCACCAGCCCCGCCACCGAGGGCTCGTGCATGAGGAATCCGGTCTCCGGGCTCACCGTGTCCGCGAGCCCGCCGGTGGGGTTCACGATCGGCGGCGTGCCGTAGCGCTGGCTGTACATCTGGTTCATGCCGCAGGGCTCGAAGCGCGAGGGCATGAGGAATGCGTCCGCCCCGGCTTCCACCAGGTGCGCCAGCGGCTCGTCGAAACCGATGTGCGCGCCGACGTGGCCGGGGTTCTGGCGCTTGGCGGCGAGGACGCGGTCTACCATGTCGCGGTCGCCGGCGCCGACGACGGCGAGCTCCGCCCCCATCTTGACGACCTGGGAGGCGGCCTGGGCGATGAGGTCGATGCCTTTCTGGTGCGTGAGGCGGCTCACGATGGCGAGCAGGAACGTATGGTCATCCCCCTTCAGCAGCATCTTCTTGCGCAGCAGGCGCTTGTTTGCCACCTTGCGATCGAGGGTGAGGAGGCCGTAGTTGCTGGCGAGGTGCGGATCGGTCTGCGGGTCCCAGGTGGCGGTGTCGATGCCGTTCAGCACGCCGTGCAGCACCGCGGAGCGATGCCGCAGCACGCCCTGCAGGCCGAAGCCCAGCGCCTCGGTCTGGATCTCGCGCGCGTAGGTGGGGCTCACGGTGTTGATGGCATCGGCGAACATGAGCCCGCCCTTGAGGAACGACATGCGGCCGAAGAACTCCACGCCCTCGGTGCCGCGCACCTCCGGCGCGAGGTCGAGGGGATGGGCCTGGTCGAAGTCGTATTTGCCATGGAAGGCGAGGTTGTGGATGGTGACGAGCGACCCGGCCCGCGGCCGCTCCCAGCGCGACAGGTAGACGGGCGCCAGCGCCGTGGGCCAGTCGTGGCAATGCACCACGTCCGGGCGCCACTCCCAGGGGCTCGCCCCGGTGCCGAGCATCGCCGCGCAGCGCGACAGAACGCCGAAGCGCAGCGCGTTGTCATCCCAATCCTCGCCGTCGTCGGCCTGGTAGGGGCCGCCGCCGCGCGCGTAGAGGTGTGGGCAGTCGAGGATCGCGAGGGGCACACCGGAATCGAGCCGAGCGTCGAGGAGGCGTACCGTGTGGCCCAGGACCGGGAAGGTGGCGATCTCGG
>JBBQBW010000635.1:0-1848 GCA_038318025.1 Burkholderiales bacterium
GAGAACCTGCGCGACCGCGGCATCCTGCAGCGACCCGAGGACCTCGGCATCGACGCGCGCCTTGCCACGCGCGACCTGCTCGCCGCGCGTTCGATCAAGGACCTGGTGCGCTGGTCCGGCGGCCTCTACGACCCGCCGCGGCGCTTCCGCAACTGGTGAGGAGACGCACATGGAACACCTGAGCTTCGATTTCGGCCCCTTCCCACCGCGCACGCAGCCGATCGAGACAGTGCTGGTGGGCGTGGTGGGCTCCGGCAACCTGGAGGCGCTATGCGAGCCGGCGCCGCTCGAGGGGCGCATGCGCATCGAGGTGCACAGCTCGATCCGCGGCTTCGGCGCGACGTGGCAGGCGGTGCTGGGGGATTTCGCCGAGCGCGTGCGCCTCCCGGACGTGCGGGTCGTGATCAACGATGCTGGCGCCACGCCCGCGGTCGTGGGGCTGCGCCTCGCGCAGGCCGCGGCCGAGCTCGGGGTGGGCGCATGACGACACCGGGCGCCACCGCGGCCGGATATCTCGAGGCGACGGCGCGCCAGCGCGTGCGCCGCTTCTTCGACGCAGGCAGCGTGCGCGAGATCCTGCCACCTGCCGAGCGCGTGGTAAGCCCGCACCTGCCCGACCTCGACCTGCCGGTCGCGTTCGACGACGGGGTGATGATCGGCGAAGCGCGGCTGGATCGCCAAGCGGTCATGTTCGCCGCCGAGGAGCCCGCATTCATGGGCGGCTCGGTCGGTGAAGTGCACGGCGCCAAGCTCACCGGCATCCTACTGCGCGCGGCGCGCACGCGCCCTGCGGGTGTCGTGCTGCTGCTCGATACCGGCGGCGTGCGGCTGCACGAGGCCAATGCGGGGCTGATCGCGATCTCCGAGATCCAGCGTGCGGTGTTCGATGCGCGCGCGGCCGGTGTAGCGGTGATCGTGGTCTGCGCCGGAGTGAACGGCTGCTACGGCGGGCTGGGGATCGTCGCGCGCGGCTGCGACTGGATCGTGATGACCGAGGAGGGGCGCCTGTCGGTGTCCGGCCCCGAGGTGATCGAGGCGCAGCAGGGGGTGGAGGAATTCGATGCACGCGACCGCGCGCTGGTGTGGCGCACCATGGGCGGCAAGCATCGCTACCTGCTGGGCGAGGCCGACGTGCTCGCCTCCGACAACTTCGCCTCGTTGCGCGCGGCGGTTGTCCCCCTCCTTGGCGAGCCGCGGCCGCTGGACCTCGAGAGCGTGCAGCGGGAGCACGTGGCGCTGGGCCGTCGGCTGCAGCGCTTCGGCGCGTCGCCGGATGCGCTCGACATCTGGCAGGCGCTGGGCATCGAGCGCCCCGGCGACGTGCCGATGATGGAGCCCGATGCGCTGGTGGCGCTGGGCGCGGCGTTGCGGGAGCGCGCCGATGGCTGAGGTGCTCGGCCTCTGCACGCAGCTCTTCCCCGCGGGCCACGACGTGCGCATCGAAGGCGAGCGCGTCTCCGGGACGGGGCGCACCGGCGCGGGCGTGGTGGCGGTGGTGGGAACCTGCGGCGAGGCCGCGATCGGCGTCGACCTCGCCTTCGCCCTCGCCAGCGACGTGCTCGAGGTGGTCACGCGCCACCCGGGCCGCCCGATCCTGCTGCTGGTCGATACGCGCGGCCAGCAGCTCTCGCGCCGCGACGAGCTGCTGGGCAACGCGGGCTACCTCGCGCACCTCGCCAAGTGCCTGGAGGTGGCCCGGCGCCGCGGCCACCGCGTGCTGGCGCTGGTCTACGGCGAGGCGGTGAGCGGCGGCTTCCTCGCGCTTGGCATGATCGCGGACCGCACCTATGCCCTCGCCGAGGCGCAGATCCGCGTGATGGCGCTGCCCGCGATGTCGCGCATCACGCT
>JBBQBW010000636.1:0-1840 GCA_038318025.1 Burkholderiales bacterium
AAGGGCAAGAAGATCATCGGCGGCGCGGGCACGACACCCGACCGTTTCGGCAAGGGCGCGGGCACGATGCTGGGCAAGCGCGAGCAGCGCGAGCGCGACCGGGAGGCGGGGCTGGTGCCGTTCGCGGCCAAGCTCCACGGCGACCTGATCCGCGAGATCCACGCCCGAGTGGAGGAGAAGGGCGTGTCGCTGAACGAGGTCACGGCCGACCTGATCGAGCGCGGCCTCAAGGCGAAATAGCGCCCCGCGCGAGGATCTCGCCCAGCACTTCGGCGTCCACCGGCTTGGTCACGTGGTCGTCGAAGCCGGCGGCGAGCGCCCGGGCGCGATCCTCCGGCTGCCCGTAGCCGGTCACCGCCACCATCAGCGGGCGCCGCTTCCAGCCGGTGTCGGCGCGCACGCGACGCGCCAGCTCGTAGCCATCCATCACCGGCAGGCCCACGTCCACCAGCAGCACCTCGGGGCGGTTGGCAAGCGCGAGAGCCAGGCCCTCGGCGCCGTCGGCCGCACCGCTCACCCGGTGACCCTCGATTTCGAGCAGCATCGTGAGCGTCTCGCGCGCGTCTTCGTTGTCCTCGACCAGCAGGATGTCGCGGCCGGTGGACGCCGCCGATGCATGGGCATCGCGCTCGGGCTGCGACGGGGGATCCACCGCCGGCAGCCGCACCGTGAACTCCGACCCCTGCCCCTCGCCGCCGCTCGTCACCGAAACCGTGCCGCCGTGCAGCTCCGCCAGGCGCCTCACCAGCGTAAGGCCGATGCCTAGCCCGCCGAGCGAGCGGTCGAGGTCGCGATCGCCCTGCACGAACAAGTCGAAGACACGCCCCCGAAGCAATTCGGGGATGCCGATGCCCTCGTCCATCACCCGCAACACCGACTCGTTGCCTTCACGCCCCACCGTCACGGTGATGCGCCGTCCCGCGGGCGTGTACTTCGCCGCGTTGATCAACAGGTTGGAGATCACCTGGTCGAGGCGGATCGCGTCGGCCACCACCCAGGCGGGCGTGAGCACCTCGACCACCTGGTGGTTCTGCGTGCGTCCCGAAGCCCACAGGGTCGCGAGCGCCTGGGAGGCCACCGCGGCGAGATCGAGGGGCACCCGCTGCAGCACGATCTTGCCCATCAGCGCGCGCCCGGCGTCGAGGAGGTCGTCGGTGAGGCGGCGCAGGTGGCTCACCTGGCGCCCGATGATCGCCCGCGCCTCGCGCTTGCGATCATCGGGCGCGTTCGGCATGTCGAGGAGCTGGGCCGCATTGGAGATGGCGCCCAGGGGGTTTCGCAGCTCGTGGCCGAGCATCGCGAGGAACTCGTCCTTGGCGCGGTTGGCGGCTTCGGCGTCGGACCGTGCGGCGCGCTCGCTGCGCAACAGGTCCTCGCGCTCGGCCCCGGCCTGCACCAGCTCGCGATCGGAAGCGAACAACGCTTCCGCCACGTCGCGGATCTCGCGCACGTCGGTGTCCGGCGGAAGGGGTCGTTCGCCACGGCCCATGGAGCGCGCGGCGTCTCCCAGCTCGGCCATCGGGCGCGTCACGCTGCGGGCGATGATCAGCGCCGCGAGGAGCCCCGCAAGGAGTGAGAGCACGCCGCCCGCGGCCAGCGCCAGATAGGACTCTCGCGCCCCCGCCTCGAACGCCGACTTGGGAATCCCTACCACCACCGACCAATTGCCATTGGGCATGCGGGTATAGGCGGCGAAGTTCGGGTCGCCCTCGCTCGATTGCGTGGGACCGACCCCCTCGGGACCGCCGCGCGCCATCAGCTCGCGCAGTGACGGGGACGCGGGCGTGCCGATGGTTGCGTCCTGGGCGCGCGAGCGCGCCACCCGCTGTCCCTCGCCGTC
>JBBQBW010000637.1:0-1835 GCA_038318025.1 Burkholderiales bacterium
ACGATGCCAAGGGCGGCCCGGCGGAGCGCGAACGGGTCCTTGTCGCCGGTGGGCGCCTGGCCGATGGAGAACATGCCGACCAGCGAGTCCAGGCGGTCGGCCAGGGCCACCGCAATGCTCGCGTCTCCGGTAGGCAGGCTATCGCCCGAGAACCGCGGCCAATAATGCTGCTCGATGGCACGGCTGACCGATGGAGGCTCCCCGTCCACTTCGGCGTAATACCGCCCCATGAGGCCCTGCAGCTCGGGGAACTCGCCCACCATCAGCGTCACCAAGTCCGCCTTCGCGAGATATGCCGCGCGCACCGCCCATTCCACGCCCGCGGCGCCGCGCGGCAGGCCTTCCTGGATCTTGGTGGCAAGGTTCACCAGCCGGTCGACCCGCTGCAGCTGCGTGCCCAGCTTGTTGTGATGGACGATCGAGCCCAGCTGCGACACGCGCGAAGCGAGCTTTGTTTTCTTGTCGGTCTCGAAGAAGAAGCGCGCGTCGGCGAGCCGCGGGCGCACCACGCGCTCGTTGCCCTGCACGATGTCGCCGGCGTCGGCGAGCTCCATGTTGGAGACGATGAGGAAGCTGGGCAGCAGCTTCCCGCCCTTCATGAGCGGGAAGTACTTCTGGTTCTGCTGCATGGTGAGGACCAGGCACTCCGCGGGCACTTCGAGAAATGCCTCCTCGAAACGCCCGGCGTAGACGGCAGGCCACTCCACCAGCGCGGTCACTTCGTCGAGAAGCGCATCGGGCGGGTCGAACGTCGAAGTAAGGGGCTGCGCCGCTCGCGCGAGCAGCTCCGCGATGCGCTTGCGGCGCACCGAGAAGTCCGCGACCACGCGGCCCTCGGCCTCGAGGCGCTTCTCGTAATCCTCCGCGGCATCGAGGCTGATGCGCCTGGCGCCCTGGAAACGATGGCCCGACGTGATGCGCCCGGCCTCGAGGCCCAGCACCCGGACCGGGACCACCTCGGCGCCCAGCAGCGCCACCAGGCCATGGGCGGGGCGGACGAACTGCACGGTGGTGACGCCATCGGCGAGCTGGTAGCTCATCACCTTGGGGATCGGGAGCGCCGCGAGCGCTTCCTCCAGCGCCGCCTGCAGCGCCTGGGCGAGCGGGACAGCGGGCGTGGTGGCAGCCGCGAACAGCATCTCGGCTTTGCCGTCGACGCGCCGCTTCAACCGCGCCGGATCGAACCCGGCGAGGCCGGCCGCCTCGAGCTTCTTCGCAAGCGCCAGTGTGGCCTTGCCGGCGGCGTCGAGGCCCACCGTCGCCGGCATCAGCTTCACTTCCACCGCGCGCGGCTCCGAGGCGGCTTTTACCGCGGAGATCGACGCGGCGAGGCGCCGGGGGGTCGCGAACGCGCGCGCTGCGCCGCCCGCTTCCACCATCTCGCGCTTCTGCAATCCCTTGAGCAACGCCTCGGCGAAGGCATCCCCGAGGCGCTTGAGCGCCCTGGGCGGAAGCTCCTCGCATAGCAGCTCGACCAGCAGGGTCGCGGCCATCAGGCTTCAACCTTCGCGCCAGGGCGCGCCAGCATCGGGAAGCCGAGGCGCTCCCGCGACTCGAAATAGGCGAGCGCCACGGCGCGCGCGAGCGCGCGGATGCGGCCGATGTAACCGGCGCGCTCGGTCACGGAGATGGCGCCGCGGGCATCGAGCAGGTTGAACGTGTGCGCCGCCTTCAGCACCTGCTCGTACGCGGGGAGCGCCAGCTGCGCTTCCATCAGGCGTTTCGCCGCCGCCTCGTAGTCGCCGAAATGGCGGAAGAGCGACGGCGCGTCAGAGTGCTCGAAGTTGTAGGTCGACTGCTCGACCTCGTTCTGGTGGTATACGTCGCGGTAGGTG
>JBBQBW010000638.1:0-1834 GCA_038318025.1 Burkholderiales bacterium
CCGTGCTGGTCTCGGGCTTCGTCGCGCTCACCCTCTCGCCGATGATGTGCTCGAAGCTGCTGCGCCACGAGGAGAAGCACGGGCGCTTCTACAACATGACCGAGCGCTGGTTCACCAACATGGTCGCGTGGTACCGCCGCACCCTCGACCGCGCGCTGCACCACCGCGCCTGGGTGATCGGGGCCGCCGTCGTGGTCGCGGCACTCTCCGGCCTCCTCGCCAGCGTGCTGCGAAACGAGCTCTCGCCCATCGAGGACCGCGGCGTGATCTTCGGCTTCATCTCCGCTCCCGAGGGCGCGACCGCCAGGTATACGGCCTCGAACCTGGAGCCGATCGAACGGCTCTACAAGGCCATTCCCGAGCTCGAGCGCTATAACGCCATGGCGGGGTTCCCGACAGTGGCCGACGGCCTCGCCATCGCGCGCCTCAAGCCCTGGGACCAGCGCAGCCGCAAGCAGCAGGAGATCACCACCGAGCTTAGCCCTAAGTTCGGGCAGATCCCGGGCGTGCGCGCCTTCCCGACCAACCCGCCGTCGCTCGGGCAGTCGCCGCGCTCGCGCCCGGTGGAGTTCGTGATCATGAGCTCGGCGCCCTTCGAGGTGCTGCAGCGCCATGTGGACGCGCTGATCGCCGAGGCGGTGAAGAACCCGGGCCTGCAGAACGTCGACTCGGACCTGCGCCTCGACAAGCCCGAGCTCAAGGTCTCGGTGAACCGCGAGAAGATCAGCGACGTCGGCGCCTCGGTGGAGACCGTGGGCCGCACGCTCGAGACGATGCTCGGCGGCCGCCAGGTCACCCGCTTCAAGCAGGATGGCGAGCAGTACGACGTGATCGTGCAGATGGGCGACTCGGAACGGCGCTCCCCCACGGACATCTCCGACATCTACGTGCGCGGCAAGAACAACGAGATGGTGCAGCTCTCCAACCTCGTGGTGGTGCGCGAATCGGTGTCGCCGAAGAACCTGAACCACTTCAACCGCATCCGCTCCGCCACGGTCACCGCCACCCTGACGCCGGGCTATGCCCTGGGCGACGCCGTCCAGTACATGCAGGATTCGGCCCGCCGCGTGCTGCCGCCCACGGCGCAGACCGACCTGAACGGCCTCTCCCGCGAGCTGCGCGACTCCTCGAGCGAGATCTACTTCGTGTTCCTGCTCGCGCTCGCCTTCATCTTCCTGGTGCTCGCGGCGCAGTTCGAGAGCTTCATCGATCCCTTCATCATCATGCTCACGGTCCCGCTCGCGGTCACCGGCGCACTGCTGGCCCTGTGGCTCGCGGGCGGCACGCTCAACATCTACAGCAAGATCGGGCTCGTGACCCTCGTAGGCCTCATCACCAAGCACGGCATCCTGATCGTGGAGTTCGCCAACCAGAAGCAGGCGCAGGGCATGGGCGTGATCGAGGCCGTGGAGGAGGCGGCGGTGCTGCGACTGCGCCCGATCCTCATGACCACGGGGGCCATGGTGCTGGGTGCCCTGCCCCTGGCACTCGCCTCGGGTGCGGGCGCCGAGTCACGCCAGCAGATCGGCTGGGTGATCGTGGGCGGGATGATGCTGGGCACCCTGCTCACGCTCTTCGTGGTTCCGACCGCGTATACCCTGCTCGCGCGGCGGCACAAGACGTTCGAGGAGCGGCTGGAAGAGGATCGCGTGGCGCACGGCCGCGAGGACGCGGCACCCGCCACCGGGGACGACTGACGGGTCACAAAAGACTCGGGCACAGGCCGGAGTCCGCAGACCCCGACCTGTGCCCAATATTCGGTGCGACGCGGTTAGAGCGCGCGCGTCTGGAATTTCTTGTAGAAGCCCAGGACCTTGGGCACGTAGTGCACGGT
>JBBQBW010000639.1:0-1824 GCA_038318025.1 Burkholderiales bacterium
CGTTGGGATAGAGGTCGTCGGGGCGGTAGTTGGAGGTCATCACCATCACGACCCCCTTGTCGATCAGCAGCTCCAGCAGCCGCCCGAGGATCATCGCGTCGGCGATGTCGCTCACGTGGAACTCGTCGAAGCAGAGGAGCCGCAGCTCGCGTGCGATCTCGGTGGAGATGGCCTCGAGCGGGTCTTCCTGGCCAGAGAGGCCGCGCATCCGCGCGTGGATCTCGCGCATGAACTCGTGGAAGTGGACGCGGCGCTTGCGGCGATGGCGCGAGGCCTTGAAGAAGGCATCCATCATGAGCGACTTGCCGCGCCCCACGCCGCCCCAGATGTAGAGGCCCTTGGGGGGCTTCCTTCCCGCGCCGAGGTTGGTCACCAGGCGGTTGAGCTTCCCCTGCCGGTACTGCCGGTAGTCCTCGAGCTCGTCGAAGAGCGCCTGCAGGCGCTCCAGCACCTTCAGCTGGTCGCTGTCGGTCTCGAAGTCGCCGCGCTGGCTGAAGTGCCAGTACCACTCGAGGGGGCCGCCGAATTCGCCGCCGTCGACTTCGTCGTCGTCGTTGGGGTCGGGCAGCGGGAAGTTTTCGGCGGGGTGCATCAGGGGGTGTTACACCTTTGGAGCACGGATGAACACGGATGGTGACGGATAAAGACGGATACGAAAGCGAGTTGAACATCGCAGATCATAGGTCCCGCCCCCAGCACTTCTCCGGGCAACGTACTTTTCCGGTCCGTTGTTATCCGTCGTCATCCCTGTTCATCCGTGTTCCAAAGGTTTACCGCCAACTACATGTTCAGCGCTCGCTTATCGACATTGAGCGCTGCCTCCCGTATCACCTCCGACAACGTAGGATGCCCGTGGGTGATGCGAGCGATGTCCTCCGCCGCACCCTTGAACTCCATCGTCGTGACACCCTCCTGGATCAAATCCGAAGCCCGCGCGTGGATGATGTGCATTCCCAGCACGCGGTCGGTGGCGGCGTCGGCCACGATCTTCACGAAGCCCGTGGGCTCGTTCAGGCCCAGCGCGCGGCCGTTGATGGAGAACGGGAACTGCCCGGTCTTCACCTCGATGCCTGCGGCCTTCGCCTGCTGCTCGGTCTTGCCGACCCAGGCAATCTCGGGCGAGGTGTAGATGATCCAGGGGATGCAGTCGTAGTCGAGATGCGGCTTCTGCCCCGCGATGGTCTCGGCCACCAGCACGCCCTCGTCCTCGGCCTTGTGAGCGAGCATCGGCCCGCGCACCACGTCACCGATGGCGTAGACGTTCGGCAGGTTGGTGCGGCAGTGGCCGTCCACCTCGATGAAGCCGCGGCCGTCGACCTTGAGGCCCACGGCGCCCGCCCCCAGCCCATCGGTATTGGGGATGCGGCCCACGGAGACGATCAGCTTGTCGCACTCGAGCTTTTGCGCGAGGCCCTTCTCGTCGGTGTACTCGACCGTGACACCGGTCTTCTTGCTCACCGTCACCTTGTCGATCTTGACCCCGAGCTTGATGGTGAGGCCCTGGCCCTTGGTGAAAACCTTCCAGGCTTCCTTTGAAACCGCCTCGTCGCAGGCGCCGAGGAAATTCGGCAGCGCCTCGAGGATGGTGACCTCGGAGCCGAGGCGGCGCCAGACGCTTCCCAGCTCGAGGCCGATCACGCCGGCGCCGATGACACCCAGCCGCCTGGGGGTGGCGCCGAAGGCGAGCGCGCCCTCGTTGTCGCAGACCGTCTCGTTGTCGACCGTAATGTTGGGCAGGTGCCGCGCCTTGGAGCCGGTGGCGATGATCACGTGCTTCGCCTCGATCGCCTCCTTGCCGACCTCGATGCGGTAGGTGTCGCCGCC
>JBBQBW010000640.1:0-1820 GCA_038318025.1 Burkholderiales bacterium
CTCGCCGTTCTCGCCGCCTGCGTGGGCCTCGACGCCCGAGCCGGCACCTACACCGACCTGTGGTGGAACCCGCGCGAGAGCGGCTGGGGAGTGAACGTCGTGCAGCAGCTCGAGACCGCCTTCGTGACGCTGTTCGTCTACGACCCTCAGGGCAAGCCCACGTGGTACTACGCCTCCGACGCGAGGATCGTGGCGTACGTGGCGTCGGGCCTGCCGATCTTCTCCGGGACGCTGTATCGCGCCGAGGGCCCGTGGCATGGGGGTGCCTTCGATCCGGCCCGCGTGCGGGCCACCGCCGTGGGCCAGGTGAGCCTCGAGGTGCTCGCGAAGGACCGCATGCGCGTGGCCTACACCGCGGAGAACGCCTCGGTCACGCGCGAGGTGGTGCGCCAGACCTGGCAGGAGGAAGCCTTCGCCGCCCACTACGTGGGCCAGTTCAACCTTCGCCAGGCGCGTCCCGGCCAGGTGCCCCACGGCACGCGCGATTACCCCGGTGACGTGCTGTTGCACCTGGACCAGGGGCAGGGCTACCTGCGCGTGGACGACAACCTGCAGCGGCGCTGCGAGTATCGCGGGGCGTACTCCCAGTCGGGCAAGCTCCTCAGGCTTTCCGGCACGTTCACCTGCAGCTTCGGCGACGCGCTCGAGGGCACCTTCGAGCTGGCCGACCTCGAGTCGACGCAGCACGGCATGTCCGGATACCTGCGCACCTTCTCGGCGGGGGTGAACGAGTACGGGCCGTTCGCCGCGGTGCGGCGCTAGCTAGGTGGGCGCCGCGCCGTTCGCCGCCTGCGCGCGCCCCACGCCGTAGAGCGCCAGCGCCTTCACGCGCTGCGTGGCGTGGTCCACCACGGGCGCCGGATAGTCGCGGCCGATGTGGCAACCGCTCTCGCGCTGCTCGGCCGTGGTCATGGTCCACGGCGCATGGACGCGGGCGTCGGTAACGCGCTCGAGCTCCGGCAGGTAGCGGCGGATGAAGCGTCCGCCGGGGTCGAACTTCTCCGACTGCGTCACGGGGTTGAAGATGCGGAAGTACGGCTGCGCGTCGCAGCCCGTGGAAGCCGCCCACTGCCAGCCGCCATTGTTGGCCGCGAGGTCGAAGTCGTTCAGCTGGTCGGCGAAGTAGCGCTCGCCCAGGCGCCAGTCCACCAGCAGGTCCTTCACCAGGAACGATGCCGCCACCATCCGCAGCCGGTTGTGCATGAAGCCGGTCTGGTTGATCTGGCGCATCGCGGCGTCCACCAGCGGGTAGCCGGTGCGTGCCTCGCGCCACGCGGCGAAGAGGCGCTCTTCGTTGGGCCACTCGAGCCGCGCGAACTGCGCCTTGAAGGACCCGGTGGCGGCGCGCGGGTGGTGCCACAGGATCTGGAAGTAGAAGTCGCGCCAGGCGAGCTCGGAGAGCCACGTGGCCGCTCCCTCCCCGGGGCGGGAGCGCGCGAGCCGCGCCAGCTCGCGGATCGACACCGTGCCGAAACGGTTGTGCACGGAGAGGTACGACACGCCCTTCACGCCGGGGAAGTCGCGCGCGTTGCGGTAGTCGTCGATGCGCAGCGCGAAATCGTCGAGCAGCACGCGCGCTGCCGACGAGCCGGTCGCCACCGGCAGGTCGGCCAGGTTGGTGCGCTCGAAGCCCAGCGCCTCGAGCGACGGCACCTCGCAGGCAAAGCCGGGCCGCGCCAGCGCCTGCGCGTGGCGCTCCACCGGGTAGGCCTCGACGTAGAGGTCATCGAGGCGGGCGAGCCACGCATTCTTGTAAGGGGTGAACACCGTGAAGGGGCGCCCGGCCTGGGTGAGCACCTCGTCCTTTTCCAGCAGCGCCT
>JBBQBW010000641.1:0-1819 GCA_038318025.1 Burkholderiales bacterium
AGCAGGCGCACAGTCTCGTCGACCTTGCCGTCGGTGTAGAGCGAGCTCTCGAGGAAGTAGGAATCGAACTTGACCCCGAAGGCGTTGAGGTCGATGTCCTGCTCCTTTCGCAGGTAGTCCACCGCGAACTGGCGGATCTGCTCCAGGTTCTTCCCGGCGGTGTCGCCGAAGTGCGCGGCGGTGTACTCGCGGGCGATCTCGCGGATGTAGTCGCCGAGGTAGCCGTCCTTCGGCATCTCCACCGCGTCGCCATGGGCTTCCTGGATGCGCGCCTGCACCGACAGCGCAAGGTTGGCGATCTGGTTGCCCGCGTCGTTGTAGTAGAACTCGCGCGTGACATGCCAGCCCTCCCACTCGAGGAGCGTCGAGATCACGTCGCCCAGGGCGGCCTGGCGGCCATGCCCGACGTGCAGGGGCCCGGTCGGGTTGGCCGAGACGAACTCGACCAGGATGCGGCGCGCGCCTCCTACCTGCCCGCGCCCGAAGGCGGGCCCGAGGCGGTGGACGTCGGCCACCACCGCGAAGCGCGAAGCCGCGGCGAGCGTGATGTTGATGAATCCGGGGCCTGCGATCTCGGCCTTCGCGATGGCGGCGTCGCGTGGCAGGGCCGCGACGATCGCCCCGGCCACATCGCGGGGCTTCATCCCGACGCGCTTGGCGAGCTGCAAGGCCACGTTGGTCGCGAAGTCGCCGTGCCCCGCGCTCTTCGGGCGCTCGAGCTCGACGCTCAGCGGGCCGGCATCGGGAAACGCGTTGCGCACCGCCTGCTCTACGAGCGCGGTGACGAGGGCTTTCGGATCGGGGGAGGACACGGACGAAGGAGGCGACGCAAACCGCCATTATACGGGGCGGCCCAGTGGTGACGTTCCCGCTACAGCTCCTGCGGGTCGACGTCGACGGACCAGCGCACCCGGCGTTCCCCCCCGGCGGCGATGGCCGCCTTCCAGGCGCGCAGGAAGGGCTGCATCGACGCGCGCGTTGCGGAGCGCACCATCAGCTGGGCGCGCTCGTACCCCGCCTTGCGCTCGAGCGACGCCGGGACCGGGTCGAAGATTTCCACCTCGGCCGAGAGCCCGCGGGCGGCGAGCGCCCAGCGCGTGAGGAACGCAGTCGCCTCGCCCGGCGCCTTGGATTCCGCCCGCAGCAGCGCCAGGTGGCCGAAGGGGGGGAATCCCGCCGCCCGCCGCTCCTCGAGCGCCTCGGAGGCGAAGCGCGGGAAGTCGTGCCTCGCCACCGCCGCGTAGAGGCAATGGCCGGGAAAGTCGGTCTGGATCAATACCTCGCCCGGGCGGCTGCCGCGCCCCGCCCGTCCCGACACCTGCACCAGCTGGGCGAAGAGCCGCTCCGCGGCCCGGAAGTCGGCGCTGAAAAGCGCGGCATCGCTGTCCAGTACGCCCACCAGCGTGAGGTTGGGATAGTCGTGTCCCTTGGCGAGCATCTGCGTGCCCACCAGGACATCCACCTCGCCCGCGCGCACCCGATCGAGCACGTCCTGCAGCGCGCCGCGCCGCGCGGTGGAGTCGCGGTCGACGCGGGCGATGCGCGCCCCGGGGAGCAGCGTCGCCAGCGTCTCCTCGATCCGCTGCGTGCCGTGGCCCACGGGCGCGAGGTTCGGGCCCTGGCAGGAGGGACAGGTGGCCGGCACGCGTTCCGCGTGGCCGCAGTGGTGGCAACGAAGCCGCCCCTCGCGGCGGTGCAGCACCAGGTTCGAGCTGCAGCGCGTGCAACTGGAGTGCCAGCTGCAGTCGCGGCAGAACAGCACCGGAGCGAAGCCGCGCCGGTTCACGAACACGAGGGACTGCTCGCCGCGCTCGAGGCG
>JBBQBW010000642.1:0-1815 GCA_038318025.1 Burkholderiales bacterium
TTGCCAATCCCAGCCTGAACCTCGACGTGCGGTTCGACGGCGGCTGGAAACTGGGCCTGCAGGCCGGGGCGCTCTTTGGCGACCGCCGCTACCACGACTATTTCTATGGCGTCGCCGCGGAGCATGCGCGCCCGTTGCGTCCCGCCTACAACGCGACTGGTGGCTATTCCGGCTCCCAGCTCATCGCCGCCCTCACCAAGCGCTTCGACCGCTGGTTCGTCGGCGGCTTCGTGAAGGCCGATTTCCTGCGCGGGGCCGAGTTCGAGTCGAGCCCTCTGGTAGAGCGCCGCGACAACCTCACGGCCGGCATCGCGGTCACCTATGTCTTCGCGCGCTCAGAGCGCCGCGTCACGGTGCGCGACTGATGCGCTTCCAGGCCTTCACCCTCCACTGCCTCACGGCGCCCGCCACGACCCTCATGACGGGGCCGTGGGTGGCGCTGCTTCGCATTGGCGTATCTTCGGACCAACCGCACCCCCAGCAACCATGAATTTCGCCCACAACCCCTGCCGCAACGTGGTCCTGATCCCCGCCTACAACGAGGCCGCCACGATTCGCGACCTCGCCAAGCGGGCATTGCGCGAGTCGCCCCACGTGCTGGTGGTGGACGATGGCTCCACCGACGGCACCGCGCGGCAGCTCGAAGGCCTTCCGATCACCGTGCTCGCCAACGAGCGCAACCTCGGCAAGGCGGCGGCGTTATGGAAGGGGCTCGACTACGCGCGCGCGCTGGGCGCCACGCGGGTGGTGACCCTCGACGGCGACGGCCAGCACAGCCCCGAGGACATCTCGCGGCTGCTGCATGCCGCGGAGCGTTTTCCCGGCGAGATCGTGATCGGCGCGCGGCTCCACGACAAGCAGAACTTCCCGCCGCGGCGCTACTACGCCAACCAGTTCGCGCGCTTCTGGATCTCGTGGGCCGCGGGTTATGCCATCGCCGACACACAGTCGGGCTTCCGCGTCTACCCGTGCGAGCTGTTCGCGCGGCTCACCCACGACGACGTGTCCTGGGGCCGGTTCGTGTTCGAGAGCGAGATCCTGATCGCCGCGGGCGCGCTGGGCATTCGCAGCGTGGCGGTGCCGATTCCCGGCATTTACCCGCCGCTCGCCCGCGCGAGCCACTTCCGTCCGGTGGCGGACATCGCGCAGATCGTGCTGATGGTGGCCGGACGCCTGCTGCGGCGCGGCATGCACCCGCTGGGGTTGTGGCGCAGCCTGAACCTTCCCGCCATCGTCGACACGGCGCCCGACTCGGCGCTCGCCGCGCACACGGGCGCACCACGATCCCAGCCGCCCTCGGCCTCCGCGTGATGGCCGAGTCGCTCACGCTCGCCCGGCCCGACGACTGGCACACGCACCTGCGCGACGGGCCCGCGATGGCCCCGTTGGCGATGGCCACGGCGCGGCAGTTCGCGCGCGCCATCGTGATGCCGAACCTGAAGCCCCCGGTGGTGACGCTCGCCATGGCCGAGGCCTATCGCGGGCGCATCGTGGCCGCGCTGGGCGGCAAGGCGTTCGAGCCGTTGATGACCCTCTATCTCACCGACAACACGCCCCCCGACGAGATCGCGCGCGCCGCGGCCTCGGGCATCGTGCACGCGGTGAAGTACTACCCCGCCGGCGCCACCACCAACTCCGATGCGGGGGTCACCGACCTGCGCAAGTGCGACGCGACGCTGGAGGCGATGGCGGCGGCGGGCATGCCGCTGCTGGTGCACGGTGAAGTCACCGATCCCGACGTCGACATCTTCGATCGCGAGGCGGTGTTCATCGACCGCACCCTGGGGCCGCTGGTGAAGCGCTTCCCGAAGTTGA
>JBBQBW010000643.1:0-1811 GCA_038318025.1 Burkholderiales bacterium
TTCCCGAGCCCGGCACCAGCATCCGGGTCTCGGACCACGTGGTGGAGATCATGCAGGTGCAGAACCGCATGGTGAAGGTGGTGCGCATCCTGCCGCAGATCCCCGTCGCGCAAAAGCGCGAGGCGCGCGCCGCCTAGGGAAGCTCTGATTTATTCCCGGGGTCTGTCCCCTAAGGTCCCCTAAGGTCTCCCTACGGCTCGTTGTAGAGCGCGATGAAGCGGCGGTCGATGCGGTCCTTCCAGCGCCACGCCCAGGCGCCCTGGAACGCAAGCCCGCCCCAGTTGCCGATCGCGTGGCGCTCGCCGGTCGCAAGCAGCGCCAGGTAGCGCGACTTCGGCCGGTGCGCCTGCAGGGGCCCACCTTGCAACGCCGCGCGAAGGTTGTGCGCGAGCACCGGGCCCGCGCGCACCGCGAAGACGCCCGCCCGCGGCACCGGGAAGCCCTGCTCCACTGCGCAATCCCCGGCACCGAAGACTTGCGGATGGGACGGTGATTGCAGCAGGTCGTTGGTGAGCAGGAAGCCGCGAGGGTCGGTGACGAGCCCCGAATCGCGAATCCAGCCGTGCGCCGCCGCGCCGGCCGTCCAGAACACCGCGTCGGACGCGAACTCGATGCCGCCGGCAAGGCGCACGAACCCGGCTCCCACCTCGGTCACCGGGTTGCCCACGTGCACGCCGATGTTGCGCCGCGCGAGGAGTCGCCGCGCCCGCCAACGCGCGCCCAGCGACCACTCCGGCAGCACCGAGGGCGTGTCGGCGATGAGCCGCACGTGGGGCGCGCCCGCCCCGAAGTCGTGGTGCAGCCGCCGCTCCATCGCGAACGCGAGCTCGACCCCGGCGGCCCCACCGCCCACCAGGCTCACCGCGCTGACCCCGCCTCCCGCGACGCGCTCCAGCAGGTCGCTCCAACCCGCGACCAGCCGCTCGAGCGGGCGGACCGGGATCGCGTGGCGCTCCACGCCGATGGCCGCATCCAGGAGGGGTGCAGCGCCGACGTCGAGCGACAGCGCGTCGTATGCGATGACGCTGCCGTCGGCGCATACCAGCTCGCGCTCGCCCGGGCTCACGAGGCTCGCCGTGGTCTGGATGAAGGTGGCGCCGGCGCGCTGCGCAAGGGCCAGGAGGTCGATGGTGCATTCGTGGAGTGCGTAGTGGCCCGAGATGGATCCCGGCAGCATCCCCGAGTACGTGAGCCAGGGGTACGGCGACACGAGCGTGGTGGCGATGTCCGCGTCGGGCGCCTCGGCCAGCGCGCGCAACACCGCCACGTGCGCGTGTCCCCCACCGGCCAGGACCAACCTTTTCACGGCCTCGCCTCGAGCTTCAAGTCGCCGAAGCGCGCCGTGACCGATTCGCCGGTCTGGTCGGTGTCCGCGGACACGGCGACACCCGTCACCCGCGGCACGGGACCGGGATAACGCGCGCCGAACGCGGCTCGGAAGTCCGCCGCAACGTCCCGCGACTCCTCGACCCAGGTTGCGGCGCGCGCCGCGCCCGACTGGAGGACCACCATCCGGACCTGGCTCGAGTACGCATTCCAGCGCGCGGTCCCGGGTGGGTGGCGGTTGTCCCAGACATAACAGAGCGCCGCGGCGGGCACCTCCACCCCGTAGAGGAAACGGGCAATGCGGATGCGCGCACGCTCGGCGAAGGTGAGCGACGCGGCGGGGAGGTCGAAGGTCACGTAGACGCGCGCAGCGAAGTCGTCACCCGACTTGCTCCCGAGGTCGGCGGTTTCCACGACCCGGTTCACCTTCCAGCGCCAGGTGAGCCGCGGCGCGGCCGTGACATCGGCATCGAGGCGATGGGCGG
>JBBQBW010000644.1:0-1811 GCA_038318025.1 Burkholderiales bacterium
CAACGAGCGCGTCGATGCGGCCACGGCGCTGCGCATCGGCCTCGTCCAGGAAGTCGTCGAGAAAGGCCAGGGCCTGCCCACGGCGCTCGCGATGGCCGAGCGCGTCTCCACCCTCTCGCCGCGCGCCGTGGAGTATTGCAAGGGCCTGATCCACAACGCGCGCAACGGCATCCCGCGCCGCGCGGGCCTCGCCCTCGAACGCGAGCGCTTCATGGATCTCTTCGACCACGAGGACCAGGTGGAGGGCGTCTCGGCGTTCCTCGAGAAGCGCACGCCCGAATGGAAGAACCGCTAGCCGCGGCGTCGGGCGAGCTCCTCGCCCGCGTCGCCAACGGGGTGGCCACGGTCACCCTGAACCGTCCCGCTGCCCTCAACGCGCTGTCGCTGCCGATGCTGGAGGGGCTCCGCGACTGGCTCGACGCGTGGGAATCCGATCCGCGAGTGCGCAAAGTGGTGCTGCGCGGCGCCGGCGACAAGGCGTTCTGCGCCGGTGGCGACGTGCGCGCGATGCACGACAGCGTGAAAGCCGGCGGCACCCTGCACGAGCGCTTCATGGCGGTGGAGTACGCGCTCGACTACCGCATCCACACCTACCCCAAGACGGTGGTCGCGATGATCGACGGCATCGTGATGGGCGGCGGCATGGGACTTTCCCAGGGCGCGTCGGTGCGCATCGTCGGGGACCGCACCAAGATGGCGATGCCCGAGACCCTGATCGGCCTCTTCCCCGACGTGGGCGGGAGCTATTTCCTCTCTCGAGTGCCCGGCGAGCTCGGCACCTACCTGGGCCTCGTCGGCCCCACCATCGGCGCCGCCGACGCGCTCTATTGCGGGCTTGCCGACGTGAACGTGGGCGCGGAGCGCGAGCCCGAGCTGGCGGCATTGCGCCCGGCAATCGACCACCACTTCACCCACGATCGCGTGGAGGCCATCGCCGCCTCCCTCGCAACCGAGACCAGCGCGCCCTACCGCGACTGGGCCGAGCGCACCCGCCACGCCCTCGAAATGCGCTCGCCCACGATGCTCGCCGTGACCCTGGAGCAGCTGCGCCGCGGGCGCGTCATGGGCCTCGCCGAGTGCTTCCGCATGGAGCTGAACCTGGTGCACGGCGCCTTCGCCCACGCCGACCTGGTCGAAGGCATCCGCGCCATGATCGTGGAGAAGGACCGCAACCCGCGCTGGCAGCCTCGCGCGCCGCTCGAGGCCTTCTTCGCGCCGCGGTGGACCGCGCCTCAACATCCCCTCGCATCCCTGTAGATCCCGACCGCAATCCAGAGGAAACACGATGAAACTCGCCACCTTCTCCCCCCTTCCCTCCGGAACGCCGCGCCCGGGCCTGGTGCTCGACGAACTGCGCATCATCGACATCCCTGCCGCACTCGGCACCGACGAGGACACGCAGACGATGCTGGGCCTGGTACGCGCCGGCGCCCCGATGATGCAGCGCCTGCGGGAGCTGGCGGGCCAAAGCGCCGTGGGCTCGGTGGCGCTCGCCGACGTGAGGCTGCACGCGCCGATCCCGCGGCCGCAGAAGAACGTGTTCTGCGTCGGCTGGAACTACCTCGAGCACTTCGAGGAGGGAGCGAAGAAGCTCCAGGACAACCGCGACCTGCCGAAATTTCCGGTGTTCTTCAGCAAGGTGCCCACCACGGTGATCGGGCCCACGGACACGGTACCCTTCGACACCAGCATCTCGACGGCGCTGGACTGGGAGGTGGAGCTGGGTGTCATCATCGGCACCACCGGCAAGAACATCCCGGAAGGTGACGCCATGCGCCACGTGTTCGGCTACACGGTGGTGAACGACGTCT
>JBBQBW010000645.1:0-1797 GCA_038318025.1 Burkholderiales bacterium
ATCGAGTTCTCCTGGGCGGGGCGCACCGCGCGCGAGGTCGGAAGCGTGGTGCACCGCTGGCTGCAGCACATGGCCGACGACGCGCTGCGCGGCTGGGACGCCGCGCGCATCGGTGCGGCTCGTCCCGCCATCACGCGGCAGCTGGCGGCACGGGGTGTCGCCGATGGCGAGGCGCTGTCCGCCACCGATCGCGTGGTCGCGGCCTTGCAGGCCGCGATCGCCGACCCGAAGGGGCGCTGGATCCTCGGCCCGCAGCTCGAGGCGCGCAACGAGCAGCGCATCACCGTGCGCAGCGACGGCGCGCTGCGCCAGCTCGTCATCGACCGCAACTTCCGCGACGCGCACGGGCGGCGCTGGATCGTCGACTACAAGACCAGCAGCCATGAAGGCGGGGACCTCGAAGGGTTCCTCGACCGCGAGCTCGAGCGCTACACGCCCCAGCTCAGCGGGTATGCGACGGCGCTGGGCGGCTCGGACATCGCGTTGGGACTCTACTTCCCGCTGGTGAAGGGGTGGCGCGAGAGCACGCCCCCGGCAGCACCGACCCACCACGCCAAGGGCAAGTCAGCCGGGCCCGCCCAGCTCACGCTGGAGCTTTTCGACCACCTCCCGAAGTGAGGCCACCTCGGCCTGCAGCCGGTCGACGTTCGCCTTGATGGTGGCGATCTCGCTCGCGGCCACCGAGTCGCCCGCGGCGCCCGGCGAATCGGCCGGGTGCGACGGCATCGCAACCACCGGCTCTCCCGACAGCAGGTGGGCCCAGCGCGCCTCGCGCGCGCCCGGCGAGCGCGCGAGCTCGCGCACCCACGGCTTCTCGGCCAGCTCGTGCAGGAAGGCCTCCACTGCAAGGATGTCGCCGAAGCGGTGCAGCCGCTCGGTGTTGATGCGCAGCTCGCCCGCGGTCTGGGGCCCGCGCAGGAACAGTACCGCCAGCAACGCCACCGACTGCGGCGGCAGGCCCAGGCCCTTGCCAGCGTTGTGCGCGTAGCGCATCACGCGCCCGCCGCTCGACTCCATCACCAGGGAAAGGGATTTCAGCCGGTCGATGGCGCCTTGCACCTCGGCGTCCCCCGCCTCGATCACTGGGTCGCGCGCGGTCTTCTGGTTGCACCCGGAGACCAGCGCGTTGAGCGTGAGGGGGTAGGCATCGGGCACCGTGTGCTGTTTTTCCACCAGCACGCCCAGGACACGGGTTTCGAGGAGGGAGAGAGCGGGGACTAGGTTGGGCATCGAAGAATTTTCATGCAAAAGCGCAATGCTATGACATATGCCGATCGCCACCGCCCGAATCTTCGCCCTCGCCGCCTTCACGCTCGCCGCCGCGACCGGCGCCTACGCGCAACTTCCGCCTTTCCCACAGGCGCTGTCGTTTCCCTCGATGCCGGCCGTGGCCCAGGGGGGCCAGAGTTATGCCCAGCACGAGTTCATTTTGCGCGACCGCACCGTGAAGCTGCGCGGGCGGATGTGGACCACGGATTTCGACTATGCCGCGGCGCAGGCCGGCGACGCGCGCGCGGCGCTCGGCGCCATCATCGCGGACCTGCAGAAGGCCGGCTGGGAAGTGGTGCTGCGTGACGAGCCGCGCAATCCGCCCCTGGCGACGCTCAAGCACCTGCGTGAAGGCCGCGAGCTGTGGGCGCAGGTGGAGGTGAAGGGCACCGCGCGGATCACGTGGCTCGCGCCGGGGCTTCCCTCGGAGCGCCTCACGCTGCCGACTCCCGCGGCGGCCCTCGTCCCCGCGGCGGTGGGCGCGGACTTTCCGCTCCTGCCATCCTATCCGGGCTCGCGGCTGCTGGG
>JBBQBW010000646.1:0-1790 GCA_038318025.1 Burkholderiales bacterium
CTATCGGCTCGACAACGGTTTCTATCCGGGGACCGACCAAGGGCTTGCGGCGTTGGTGACGCGCCCCACGACCAATCCGGTGCCCAACAACTGGTCGAAACCGTACCTTGATCGCGTGCCCAGGGATCCGTGGGGGAGTGAATACCAATTTCTCAGCCCGGGCGTGAAGGGCGAGATCGACGTCTTCAGCCTCGGCGGCGACCGCGCGCGCGGTGGCGAGGGCAGCGGCGCCGATGTCGGCAACTGGGACTAGCACCGTCGTCCCCGCGAAGGCGGGGACCCAATCGATGGGGCCCCCGCATGCCCGAGGGCGCCCCGGCTCTGCGAGACGCCGGGGCGGCTTCACCCTCATCGAGGTGCTGGTGGTCGTCGCGATCGCCGGGCTCCTCGTGGCCGTGGCCGCGGTGAACCTCTTCCCCAGCGACAACCAGCTCGCACGCCGCGACACCACCGAGGTGGCGATGGCCATCGAGCACGCGCGCGACGCGGCGTGGTTCGGCGGCCGCCCCACGGCGGTGAGCTTCGACTCGGGGCGGATCGTCGAGTGGCGCTTCGACGGTCGCACCTGGCAGCCCGACGCGCGCCACGACAAGGCGCTGCCCGCCGGCCTCACGGTGGGTGCCATCCACGTCGACAGCCAGCCGCTGCGTCCCGACGACCGCCTGTTGTTCCTGCCCGACGGGCTCGGCATCCCGTTCCGCGTGGCGCTCGAGAGCCGCGGCACACCGTGGGCGGTCGAGGGCGATGCAGCGGGTGCGGTGAGGCTGGTGGAGAAATGAGGCAAGCGCCGTCACGGGGACGACCCGGCTGCGCGAATCGCGAGGTCGGCTTCACGCTGATCGAGATCCTGGTGGCCGTGGCGATCCTCGCCATCGCGCTCGCCGCCACCAGCCGCGCCGCCAGCATCGCCACCGACGGGGCGCTAGAGACCCGGCACCGGCTGCTCGCCACGTGGGCGGCGCAGAACCGCGTGGCGGAGCTGCGCGCGCGCAAAATCTTTCCCGCGGCGGCGACGACGCGGCTCACCACCGAACAGGGCGGCATGGCGCTGGTGATCGACGAGGTGGTCACCGAAACACCCAACCCCACCCTGCGCCGCGTCGACCTCGCCGTCGCCGATGCGCGCGATCCGGGCCGCTCGCTCGGAACGCTCACGGCTTATGTGGCGCGCTGACCTCACCCCCGCCCCCGACAACTCCGTTCGGCGGCAGGCTCCGAAGGGGGCCCAGGTCATGAGGTCCCCGACGACTCGGGGACGACCGCCCCTGCGGGCGGTCGGCTTCACCCTGGTGGAGCTGCTGGTGGCGCTTGCGATCTTCGCGCTCCTCGCCGCATTCGCCTACCGGGGCCTGAACGCGATGCTGGAAGGCCGCGTCGCCCTCGAGCGGGAATCGCGCAAGTGGCGCGACGTGGCGCTTTTCGTCGGCCGCCTGGAGCGCGACGTGGGCGCGGTATTGCAGCGCAAGTCCACGGGCGCCTCCGGCACGTCGCAGGCACCCGTCTCCTCGCACCTCGAAACCTCGCTGGTGCGCGAGGGCCTCGCACTCACCCGCTCCGGCAGTCCGCTGCAGGAGAACGCGCTCGCCGCACCCCAGCGCATCGCCTACCGCCTGCGCGAGGGCCGCGTGGAGCGCCTCGCCTGGGCGAGCGTGGACGCGAGCCCGCGCGAGGAGCCCGAGCCGGTGGCGGTGCTCGCCGCCGTGGGCGCGCTCGCCTTCCGTTTCATGGATCCCCGCGGTGATTGGCGCCCCACCTGGGGCCTGCCCGGCACCACCGAGCCCATGCCCGCC
>JBBQBW010000647.1:0-1773 GCA_038318025.1 Burkholderiales bacterium
CAGGCGAAGACGCTGAAGGAGCTGATCGAGGTGTCGAAGAAGGATCCGAAGGGAATCTCCTACGGCACTTCCGGTGTGGGCGGCACGCCGCACATCGCGGGCGAGTTGCTGGCGCAGCGCACCGGGGCGAAGCTCGTCCACATCCCCTACAAGGGCGGCGGTGCGGCGATGACCGACGCGCTGGGCGGAAACATTCCCCTCGTCTACACCGCGGTGGCGGGGGCGATCAGCCACGTGAAGGCCGGCAAGCTGGTGCCGATCGCGGTGTCCAGCAACAAGCGCGCGCCGTCGCTGCCCGACGTGCCGACTTTCGTGGAGGCGGGGGTGCCGGACTTCGAATCGAGCTCGTGGGTGGCGGTGCTCGCCCCGGCGAAGACGCCGCGCCCGGTGATCGATAAGTTGAACCGCGAACTGAACGCCGTGCTCTCCGATCCCGCCATCGTCGAGCGCCTCAACACCCTCGGCATCGTCGCCACCCCCGGCACGCCCGAGGCCCTCGGCGCCCAGATCAGGGCCGACCTCGCCAAGTATGGCAAGGTCGTCAAGGACGCCAACATCAAGGCCGAATGACGCTTAGGGGTCTGACGCTTAGGGGTCAGACTCCTAACGCCGGGGTTCCGGCTGCGTTAGGAGTCTGACCCCTAAGCGCAAGCTACCAGCCGCTGAACCGCTCCCACACGTCACCCAGGCGGCCATCGCGAAGCACGTGGTACTCGCCGTGCTGCGCGGCGGTGGCGCAGGCGTGGTTGGGGAGGATGCGAAGGCGCGAGCCGATGGGAAAGCGCGCGAAGTCGATCGGCCCGCCATCGCGGCGCGCGACGATGCCGTGCTCCTGGTTGGCGTCCACCACGATCTGGTCATCGAGGGGAGCGCCGTTGGCATCGCACACCACGCCGTAGCCCTGATCCACCTTCTGTTTCGCGGTGCCCCGGTCGCGGGACAGCGCCATCCAGCCCGCATCGGTGAGGATCCAGTTCTTGTCGCGCTGGTGGCCGATGACGGTGCCGAGCACCGAAATGGCGATGTCCTCGACGCGGCAGACGCCCAACCCCGCCATCACCAGGTCCTGGAACACGTACACGCCGGTGCGGACCTCCGTGACCCCAGCGAAGGAGGTGCCGAAGGTGGCGGTCGGCGTCGAGCCCACGCTCACCACCGGGCATTCCCGGCCGGCGGCGCGCAGCGCGTGCGCCGCGGTGACCACCGCTTCGCGCTCGCGGGCGGCCACCTCGCGGATGGCGTCGGGCGTGGCGCAGTTGTATGAGTCCCCGGCGTGGGTCATGACTCCGTGCAGGCGATCGCCCAACGCCTCGGCCACTTCGAGCAGCGAGCGGTCGCCGGGACGAATACCGGCGCGATGGCCGTCGCTGTCGATCTCCACCAACGCCGGGATCGGCACCCCGGCACGCTCCGATTCGCGCGACAAGGCGCGTGCCGCATCGACGCTGTCCACGATGGTGGTGATATGCGCGCCGCGGCGCGTGAGCCCGGCGATGCGCGCCACCTTCTGCGGGGCAACGCCCACCGCATAGAGGAGATCGCGAAAGCCGTGGTCGAAGAAGTACTCTGCCTCGCGCAGCGTGGACACGGTGATGGCGCCGACCGCGGCATCGAGCGCGCGCTGCGCGACCTCCACGTTCTTCGCGGTCTTCACGTGCGGGCGCAGGTTCACGTGGTGCGCGCGCAAGCGCTCGCGCATCGATCGGCAGTTGCGGTCGAGCTTGGCCGCGTCGAGGAGCAACGCGGGAGTATCGAGGGAATCGAGGGAATTTT
>JBBQBW010000648.1:0-1766 GCA_038318025.1 Burkholderiales bacterium
TCATGCAACTGGTGGTCTGTCCCCTAAGGTTTCTTGTTTTCCCCCGAACACCTCGCGATACCCCACGTAGGTGCTGATCGCCATCATCGGGATGGCGATCAGCAGCCCCAGGGCCCACGGCACCAGGCTCACGAAGAAGAGCGCCATCAGCGCCGTGCCGTAGGCCATCATCGCGCCCAGGTTCGAGAGCGCCGCGAACACGCTCCACCGGATGGCGTGCATGGTGGTCATGTCGTGGAAGGCGATGAGCGGCGGGGCGAACCACAGCGCCCCCTTCACCGCGACGGTGAGCAGGAAACCTACCGCGAGAATCCACTCCTTGCCCTTCAGCAGCGCCACGTACTCGGCGAGCGTGAAGGTCTTGTCGTTGTCCGTGGCGAGCGGCAACCCCATCACCGCCATCAGCGCGAAGATGGCGATCTCGGCGATCAGCAGCAGCGCGCCCAGGTTCACAAGCGAGCGCAGGTTGCGCCGGAAGCCGGCGAAGAGGTCGCCCATGGAGACGCTGCCGCCGGCCTCCTGGCGCATCGCGGCCACCGCGAAGCTGGCGAAGAACGCGGGCTGGAAGAAGTTGGCGAGCACGCCGCCCACCAGCGGCACGAGGATCATGCCGAAGGTGACGATCAGCCACCCGGCGGTGAGCCCGATCCACGCCGTCGGTTGGCGGCGGAACAAATGGAACGCCTGCCCCAGCCAGCCCAGGGCGCGGGTGGCGGGGACCTCGGAGACGTGGATCGCCGCGTCCATCAGCCTTCGTCGGCCTCCAGGGGATGGGCGTGGGCGATGTGGTGCTCGAGGAGCCGGCGCGAGAAGCCGTGGTCCTTCTCGATCGTCATCTCGGATTCGCGCGGGAAGTGGTTGTAGCCGAGGCGGCCAAGCCAGGTGCGCAGCGCCGCCCGGCGCAGCATCACCGGCCAGAGCTCGCGCTCCAGCGCCTCGAAGGGCCGCTCGGTCTCGTAGCCCTGCAGGAAGGCTTTGGAGCGCGCCATGCCGATGGTGGAATCGGGCTCCACGCACCAGTCGTTGACCGCGATCGCCACGTCGAAGGCCAGCACGTCGTCGCAGGCGAAGTAGAAGTCGATCACGCCCGCCTGGGCGTCCTCCCAGAGCACGTTGTCGCGGAAGTAGTCGCCGTGGATGATTCCCACCGGCAGCACGTGCTCGTTTTGCTCCGCCTGGAAGGCGTTCTCGGCGTCGAGGAGTTCGTTCTCGGCGATGGACAGACCGGGCGCCAGCTTCCGCGAGAACGCCTCGCGCCAGGCGCGCCCGCGCCAGTTGTCCAGGCTCGCGTCGTAATCCACGGCGGCGGCGTGGATACGCCCCAGCATCGCCCCGGCGGCGTGGCAGTCGTGCGCATTCGGGCGCGCGATCGGCGCTCCCGGCAGCCGCGTCACGATCACCGCGGGCTTGCCGTTCAGCTCCGTGAGGAAGCCGCCGTCATCGCGCGGCATCGGCTGTGGGCAGGTGACGCCATTCCTCGCCAGGTGGTCCATCAGCCCCACGTAGAACGGCAGGTCCTCGCGCGGGATGTGCTCGAAGAGCGTGAGGACGTAGCGGCCGGTGGTGGTAGTGAGGAAGTAGTTGGTGTTCTCGACGCCCTGGGCGATGCCCTCGAGCTTCTCGACCTCGCCGAGCGTGTAGTGCTCGAGGAGCGCGGCCGCCTCGGCGGTCGATACCGGCGTGAAAACCGACATGCCTCCCGCTTTCTTCTAGTTCTGGAAACGTGCTGCCCGGAAAATCAGAATTCCTTCAATACCCATTGCGGG
>JBBQBW010000649.1:0-1751 GCA_038318025.1 Burkholderiales bacterium
TTCCGCGACGACATGCAGACGCGTTATGCGCGCCTCGGCCGCGAGGTGATCGAGTCCATCGTCCGGCGCCATGGCAGCCGCACGCCCGACGTCCTGGGCGACGCCGACGGCCTCGAGTCCCTGGGGCGGCATTTCGGCGCCGGCCTCACCGAGCGCGAGGTGGAATACCTCCGCCGCGAGGAGTGGGCGATGACGGCCGAGGACGTGCTTCGCCGCCGCACCAAGGCCTACCTGCACATGACCGAGGCCGAGCAGCGCGCGGTCGCGGAATTCATGGGCCGATGAGGCCGCTCGCGGAGTTCCCGGCTGCCGCGCGCCGTGCGCTGGTGGGCGTGCTGACCGACATCGACGACACGTTGACTACCGAGGGCCGGCTCCCCGCCGCGGCCTACGGCGCGCTCGAGCGGTTGCGCGAGGCCGACCTCCTCGTGATCCCCGTAACCGGACGGCCCGCGGGCTGGTGCGACCACATCGCACGCATGTGGCCCGTCGATGGCGTGGTGGGGGAGAACGGCGCCTTCTGGTTCCGGCACGATGCGGCGGGGCATCGCTTCATCAAGCGCTACGTGATGGACGCCTCGGAGCGGGCGCTGCGCGCCGAGAAGCTCGAGGGCATCGCCCGGCGCATCCTTGCCGCGGTGCCCGGGTGTGCCATTGCGTCGGACCAGCCATACCGCGAGGCCGACCTCGCCATCGACTTTCGCGAGGACGTGCCGCCGCTGCCGATGGCGGCGGTGGCCGAGATCGTGCGCCTCATGGAGGCGGAGGGCCTCACCGTCAAGGCGAGCTCGATCCACGTGAATGGCTGGTTCGGCGGCTACGACAAGCTCTCGACCTCGCGCCTCATGTTGCGCGAGGAGTTCGGCATCGACGTGGACCGGGAGCGCGAGCGCTTCGTCTTCGCCGGCGACTCGCCCAACGACCAGCCGATGTTCGCTTTTTTCCCCAACGCTGTCGGCGTCGCCAACGTGCGCGACATGCATTCGATGATGTCGAGCCTTCCCGCGTGGATCACTCCTTCGCGCGGCGGGGAGGGCTTCGCCGAGCTCGCCGACGCGATCCTGGCGGGGCGCAGCCAGGGCCCCGCCTGATCGCCTGGCTCGATGTGTGTCCGGACTTCCTGCGGGGAGCCGGGGCGCCCAGATCCAGCGCCTCGCGCGAACGCAGCGCGTGCCTCGCTGGAAGGTCGATAAAGCCCCTCAGGTAATCGATATCCAACAGTCCCACAGCAGCGGCAACTGTTCGCGGGCGACGCCGACCCGCTCGCGCAGCAGCTCGATCCATTGCGATTCGAGCAACTGCTTCAGCGGCTGGAATTCCGGCATGTCCGGCCCGTGGTACAGGCGCGGACCTGGTAGTGGCGCGGCCTCACCCGCCTCGGTCGGGTTGGGTACAAGCGCATTGACGGCCTGGTGGCCGAAGCCCGACACCCTGCCAGCACCCCGACAACCTCTCCGCGGGGCGGCGCTGACCTGCCGGTGTAGCATCCGGCCATGCGGATCCTGCTGGTCGAAGACGACAACCTGCTTGCCGACGCGATCTCCCGCGCGCTCACGCAGACGGCCCATGTGGTCGACGTCGCCGGCACCGGCAACGCGGCCGACGCGGCGCTGCGCGCCAACGAGTACGGGCTGGTGATCCTCGACGTGAACCTGCCCGGCATGGACGGACTCGAAGTGCTGAAGCGCCTGCGCGGGCGCGGCATGAAAGTGCCGGTGCTGATGGTCACGGTGCGCGATGCGGTGGAGGAC
>JBBQBW010000650.1:0-1751 GCA_038318025.1 Burkholderiales bacterium
CGGGCACCCGCGACTCGAGGCGGTAAGGCCCGATCTCGAGCGGCTCGCCCACCTTGATGCGCGTGGCGCTCACCGTCTTGCGCGTGATGTTCTGGCTGCCCGACTCGCCTTCGAGGTACACCAGCCCCTCGCGGTCGACGATCATCCCCTGCTCGAGTGCGATGCGCGGGTCGGGCAGGTGCACTTCACAGCTCGCGTTGCGGCCCACCCGCAGCCAGTTCGCCTCCACGGTGCGCCGGGACAGCACGCGCTCGCCGGCGCGGTGGACGATGTGCGCCTTCATCGGTAGATGAAGACCGCGACCACGTGAGCCACCAGGGCCGCCAGGAGCGCCAGCGCCAGCGGCACGTGGAGGTACAGCCAGAGGTCGAGCACCGCCTTGTGGCGCAGGTCGCGGCGCGCCTGCTCCAGGAGCTCGCGCTTCTGCAAGAGGCGCGAGAACACTTCCTTGTCGAGCTTCGCGGTCTCGCCGCTGAGGCGCCGGGCGATCGCGGGCCAGGCGCGGATCGCGAGCGTGGTCGGGCAGCGCGCGTCGCGCCCGGTGACGATGCGCTCGAGGCTGCCGCCCAGGCGCGTGCCGCGCACCGAGGCGTTCACCAGCGCCACCAGGTCATCGGGCAACGACAGCGACCGGGCGGCGACCTCGCGGTCGATGTCGGCGATGCGCAGCACGATCTGGTCGAGCGTGTCCTCGCCCAGATTGCCGGTCATCGCGCGCGGCACCCGCAGGTACGCCACCACGCCGTACATCCCGCTCGCCACCACCACCAGCATCAGCACGTAGGCGAGCGTGTGCACGTTCCAGCCCACTTCGAACCCGGTGTGCAGCGTGACCACCACCACCAGCGCGACTCCCAGGTAGACGTGGGCCGAGAGCCAGCCCTGCACGGTCCCGGAGGTGGACGAATAGCGGCGCTTGCGCACCCCGTACCAGAGGAGCCACAGGATCAGGAGCGCGCCGATGGTGCCCAGCGTGTAGCCGAGCCAGGTGCCGCCATGGGGCTTCGAGGGCGGGTCGTGCCAGAGGTAGGCGAGCGCCGCGCCCGCCGACAGCACCAGCGCCGCCTTGAACCAGCGGAACTTCGCGTACTCGAGGATCGAGTAATGCCTCATCGCGCGCTGTGCCAGTCGAGCGCGTAGAGCCGCGTGAGGCGCGTCTCGCCCGGCATGGCGAAGGTCTTCTCGAGCACCATGCCGAGGCGCTCGAGGAGGCGCGCCGAGGCGGCATTCTGCGGCGAGTTGATCGCCACCAGGCGCGCGAAGCCGAGGTCGTCGCGGGCATGCGCGACGCAGGCGCGCGCCGCTTCCATCGCGTAGCCCTGGCCGCGATGCTGCGGCAGGAAGGCGAAGCCCAGGTCCACGTCGGGAAGCGAGTCGCGCTTGATGAGGCCGCAGATGCCGAGCGCCGCGCCGTCTTCGCGGTGCTCGACGCGCAGCAGGCCCAGGCCGGTCTTCGCGTACATCGCGATCGGGCCGTCGACGAGGGCGCGCTGCGCCGCCTCCACCGTCCGCAACTTGCGATCGCCGATGAAGCGGATCCAGTCGGGATCGGTGACGAGGGCCAGGAAGAAGGGGGCGTCGGCGGGAGTGAGGCGTCGCAGGTGAAGCCGCGGGGTATCGAGCTCCGCCGGGCCGTTCAGCGTCAGTTCGAGCAGTGGCATCTGGCCGGATTCTAAGGGGGAAAGGCCGGTTTCGTCCGGTATAATTTGCAGCTCACCGACCCCTTCCGCATCGCCTTCCCCATGTTCGTT
>JBBQBW010000651.1:0-1749 GCA_038318025.1 Burkholderiales bacterium
CTCCGCAAAGACCTTCCCGCCGCCATCGCGGGCCTGAAACGCCGCAACGTCGACTTCGACGTGGCGGGCTTCCGCGCGCTCGAGGACGAGAGGAAGAAGCTGCAGTCCCGCACCGAGGAGCTGCAGGGCAAGCGCAACGCGCTCTCGAAGCAGGTCGGCATGCTGAAGGGCAAGGGCGAGGACGCCTCCGCCGTGCTGGCCGAGGTGGGCGGCATCGGCGACGAGCTGAAGGCCAACGAGACGGCGCTGGCGGCGCTGCAGGAGAAGCTCGCCGCCTTCCTGCGCGTGATCCCCAACATCCCCCGCGCCGATGTGCCCGAGGGCCGCTCGGCCGACGACAACGTCGAGGTGCGCCGCTGGGGCACGCCGCGCAAGTTCGATTTCGCGCCCAGGGACCACGTCGACGTGGGCGCGGGGCTGGGCGGCGGCATCGATTTCGACACGGCGTCGAAGCTCGCCGGCGCGCGCTTCGTGGTGTTGAAGGGGGGGGTAGCCCGCCTGCACCGGGCACTTGCCCAGTTCATGCTCTCGGTGCATACCGGCGAGCACGGCTACACCGAGGTGTACGTCCCGTACATGGTGAGCGGCGAGTGCGCCGACGGTGTCTCCAGCCTCGCCAAGTTCAAGGACGACCTCTTCAAGCTCGAGGGGCGCGACCTCTACCTGATCCCGACTTCGGAGTACCCCGTCACCAACTTCGTGCGCGACTCGATCGTGGACGGCAAGGAGCTGCCGCTGCGCTTCACCGCCCACAGTCCGTGTTTCCGCTCGGAAGCCGGCAGCTACGGCAAGGACACGCGCGGCATGATCCGCAACCACCAGTTCGACAAGGTCGAGCTGGTGCAGATGGTGCGCCCCGAGCAGTCGGCCGAGGCCCACGAGCAGCTCACGCTCCACGCCGAGGAAATCCTGAAGCGCCTCGAGCTGCCGTACCGCACGATGCTGCTCTGCACCGGCGACATGGGGTTCTCGAGCGCGCGCACCTACGACCTCGAGGTGTGGCTGCCGGCCCAGGATGCCTACCGCGAGATCTCGTCGTGCTCGAATTTCGAGTCCTTCCAGGCGCGGCGCATGCAGGCGAGGTATCGCGACGAAAAGGGCAAGGTGCAGGCGCTGCACACGTTGAACGGCTCGGGGCTCGCGGTGGGCCGCACGCTGGTGGCGGTGCTCGAGAATTGCCAGCAGGCCGACGGCTCGGTCACGGTGCCGAAGGCGCTCGTCCCCTTCATGGGGGGCGTGGAGCGCCTCGCCGCGGCGTGACCACGCGTTTCGTCGTCCTTCGCCATGGCGAGACGTTCTGGAACCTCGAGGCCCGCATCCAGGGCCACGAGGACAGCGACCTCACCCCCGCCGGCATCGCCCAGGCCCGGGCGCTCGCCGAGCGCATGCGCCACGAGGAGTTCGACCGCCTCATCGCGAGCGACCTCGGCCGCGCGCTCGAGACCGCCCGCCACATCGGGGAGGCCACGGGGCACGCGGTGGAGCGCGATCCCCGCATCCGCGAGCGCTGCTTCGGCGAGTGCCAGGGTCTTACCTACGGCGAGCTGGACCACCAGTACCCGGATGTCTTCTCGAGCGTCCGCGAGGTCGATCCCGATTTCCAGGTGCCCGGCGGGGAGACGCGGCGCGAGTTCCACGACCGGGTGAAGGCGGCATTCGAGGCCCTGGCGGCGGAGAACCCCGGCAAGCGCCTCGCGGTGGTGAGCCACGGTGGCGTGCTGGCGATGCTCTACCGCGTGATCCACGGGA
>JBBQBW010000652.1:0-1747 GCA_038318025.1 Burkholderiales bacterium
CTGGAAGGCATCCGTGCGCGACGAAGCCCAGCGCACCCTCGAGCTGGTGCAGCGCCGCCTCGCCCAACTCGACGAGGCCACCCGCCGCGACGCGCAGGCCCTGCTCGAGGACCCGCGGCGATTCCTCGCACGCATCGACGCCCTCGCCATCGATCCCGCGGGAGCGCGCAAGCTGCGCTATCACGGCGACTACCACCTGGGCCAGGTGCTGTTGCGCAACAACGACTTCGTGATCATCGACTTCGAGGGCGAACCGGGGCGCACGCTCGAGGAGCGGCGGGCCAAACACTCGCCGCTGCGCGACGTGGCGGGCATGCTGCGTTCCTTCGACTACGCCCGCTGGGGCGCCATTCGCAAGATCGAGGCCGCGGGCCAGGCGAGCGAAGCGGCGCTCTGCGCACCGCTCGCCGATGCCTGGCACACCGCGGCGCGCGCCGCGTTCCTCGAGGGTTACGCGCAGGCGATCGAGGGCGCGGGGATCGTGGCCAGCTTCGATTCGGCCGCGGACCTGCTCGCGCTCTTTCAGATCGAGAAGGCGCTCTACGAACTTCGTTACGAGTTGGACAACCGCCCGACGTGGGCCGCGATACCGCTGGCGGGATTGAGCAAGCTGGCAGGCTAGAGGGAGAAACCATGGATTTTGATCTGTTCATCGAGCCGCTGCGCACCCTGCTGAAGCAGATCGGCGAGTTCGCGCCGCGGTTGGCACTCGCTGCCGTAGTGCTCATCGCCGGGTGGCTTTTCGCCAAGGCGCTGCGCTTCGCCGTCGTGCGCGGGCTGCGGGCGATCAACTTTCCCGTCCTCACGCAGCGCGCCGGCATCGACGGCTTCCTCAAGCAGGGGGGGCTGGAGACGGACACCACCGGCATCGTCGGCATGCTCGTCTACTGGCTTGCCATCCTCGCCGCGCTCGTGATCGCGTTCAACGGCCTCGGCCTCACCTACATCACGGCGCTGCTGAGCGAGGTGGTCCTGTTCCTGCCCAAGGTCATCGTCGCCGTCCTGATTTTGGTGTTCGGCGCCTACTTCGCGCAGTTCATCGGCAGCACGATCGTGGCTTATTGCCGCAATGTCGGCGTGCGCGACGCAGAACTCCTCGGGCGCCTCGCGCAGTACGCGTTGATCGTCTTCGTGGTGCTGATCGCGCTCGACCAGATGAAGGTGGGTGGCGACATCATTCGCGAGAGCTTCCTCATCCTGCTGGCGGGCACCGTGTTCGCGCTGTCGATTGCCTTCGGGCTTGGCGGCCGGCGCTGGGCGGCTCGCCTGCTGGAACGCTGGTGGCCCGCGGAGGGCAATGATGACAAGGGCTGATCGCCGCCCGCGCCCCTCGCGCGACTTCATCAGACCCTCATGAAATGCCGATGGAGGGGGAACCTGCGTTGCGCGAGGACGCGCTTCGCGCGCGCTACGCGGGCAACGCAACCATGGCGCGAGCCTCGGCCATCACCCAGGTGGTGAAGGCCTGCACCTTGGCCTGGCGGAAGGCCGCCGGCCGCCCCGCCACGACGTACTCGTAGCCCGTCTTCACGGCCGGACCGAAGGGCCGCACGAGCCGTCTCGCCTCCAGGTCATAGCGCGCAAGCGGCATGGAGGTGAGCGCGACACCCTGGCCCGACTGCGCCGCGTCGAGCGCCAGCATGAGATGGCTGAAGAAGAGGCCCTTCGAGCTGTCGGGTGCCGCCACGCCCGCATGCTCGAACCAGCGCTCCCACTGGTCGTGGGAGGACCAGTGCAGCAGCAGGGT
>JBBQBW010000653.1:0-1741 GCA_038318025.1 Burkholderiales bacterium
CGCGAGGGCCAGCAGCCAGGCTACCTCCACGCCGACCCGCTCGCGCATCAACGCGAGCTCGCTGAAATGCTCCTGGAGCGGACGCGTGCGCGCGGCATAGCGGCCGTCGAGCGGAGAAAGGGCGGTGAGGGTGGTGGAGGGCATCGGCAAGGAGGCAATTTTATCACCGCTGCTATACTCCGCCGCTTTCGCCGCACTCGGAGGCTTCCATGCAACTCGTCGGCTCCAAGACTTCGCCCTACGTCCGCAAGATCCGCGTGCTCCTCGCCGAGAACGGCATGCCCTACGAGTTCGTGGAGGAGAGCGCGTGGACCGCGACCACCACGGTGCCGCGCTACAACCCGCTCAACAAGGTGCCGGCGCTGGTGACCGACGCGGGCCGCTCGCTCTACGACTCCGCAGTGATCTCCGAGTACATCGACGCGATCGCCGGCGGCAGGCACATTCCGGCCGGCATCCTCGAGCGCGCCACGGTGCGCTGCCACGAAGCGCTGGGCGACGGCATCGCCGATGCCGGCGTCGCGCTTTTCCTCGAGAGGAAGCGCGAGGCCGCGCGCCAGGATTCGACGTGGATCGAGCGGCAGCGCTCGAAGGTGGATGCGGGCATCGCGGCCCTCGCCGCCGCGTTGGGCGACAAGCCGTTCCTCGGCGGCGCGGAGCCCGACCTGGGCGATGTGGCGTGCGCCTGCGCGCTCTTCTGGGTCGAGTTCCGGTTGCCCGAGGTCGCCTGGCGCCGTGACCATCCCGCGCTCGACGGCTGGGCGAAGCGGCTGGAAGCCCGGCCCTCGTTCGCCGCCACGCGCCCCGGCTGATCGGTCAGCGGATCACTCCGCCGCCCAGGCAGACCTCGCCGCGATACAGCACGGCGGATTGGCCGGGCGTGACCGCCCACTGGGGCGCCTCGAACTCGAGCTCGAACGCGGCATCCCCCAAGGCGACGAGGCTGCAGGCCGAATCGGCCTGTCGGTAGCGCGTCTTCGCGGCCAGGGGTGCGTCGTCGGCATCGCCAGGGGCAACGCCGCTCACCCAGCTCGCATCGCCGGCGGCGAGCCGTGACTGCAGGAGGAGTGGATGGTCGTGGCCCTGCACCACCACCAGCGTGTTGGTGGCGAGGTCCTTTCCGGCCACGTACCACGGCTCGCCCCCGCCGTCGCGCCGCCCGCCGATGCCCAGGCCCTGGCGCTGCCCGAGCGTGTAGTACATGAGCCCCTCGTGCGCGCCTACGCCCGCGCCCTCGGCGGTCACCATCGGGCCAGGCTCGCGCGGCAGGTAACGCGACAAGAACTCGCGGAACGGGCGCTCGCCGATGAAGCAGATGCCAGTGGAGTCGCGCTTGGCGTGGTTGGCGAGCCCGGCCTCGCGGGCGATGGCGCGGACCTCGGGCTTGCACAGGTGTCCCACGGGGAAGAGTGTCCGCGCGAGCTGCGCCTGGTTCAGCCGGTGCAGGAAATAGCTCTGGTCCTTGCCGGGATCGAGGCCCTTCAGGAGGACGTGCTGCCCCTCGCGCTCCTCGACGCGCGCGTAGTGGCCGGTGGCGATGCGGTCGGCGCCGAGCGCCATCGCATGGTCGAGGAACGCCTTGAACTTGATCTCGGCGTTGCAGAGCACGTCGGGGTTGGGCGTGCGCCCGGCGCGGTACTCGGCGAGGAAGCTCGCGAACACGCGCTCCTTGTATTCGGCGGCAAAGTTGACCGCCTCGATGTCGATCCCTACCCGTTCCGCGGCGGCGACCGCATCCACC
>JBBQBW010000654.1:0-1737 GCA_038318025.1 Burkholderiales bacterium
GGAAAGCCGCTTCCCGGCGCAGTGCTGGATCGTGAAGAAGGAGCTCCTGTGGCTTCCGTTCGTCGGTTGGAGCCTGATGGCGATTCGCGCCATCGCGATCGACCGCAGCAGCGGCAAGAACGCCCGTGAGCAGATCGTGGAGCAGGGCGCCCGGCGCATCGCGCAGGGCATGTGGGTGTCGATATTTCCCGAGGGCACGCGGATCGCGCCGGGCAAGCGGGGGCGCTACGGCATCGGGGGCGCGCTGCTCGCCACGCGCACCGGAACGCCGATCCTCCCGATCGCGCACAACGCTGGCGAGTTCTGGGGCCGCTATTCGTTCAAGAAGAAGCCGGGGGTCGTCAAGGTGGTCATCGGCCCCCTGATCCAGACCCGGGGCCGCGACGCGCTGTCGGTGCACAACGAGCTCGAGGCGTGGATCGAGGGGCAGATGCGCGTGATCTCGCCGGACCTGTATGCCGAGGCTTGACCTCGCCCTGCGCGACACGCGCCGCATGGCGCTGGGCGGCCGCGAGCTCGAGTATTCGCTGGTGCGGCGGCGCGGCCGCCGCGGCGTGGGCCTCAAGGTCGACGAGAACGGCCTCACCGTGAGCGCGCCGATCACGATGCCGATCACGCGGATCGAGGAGCTGGTGCGCGAGAGCGAGCGCTGGATCCTGCGCAAGATCGAGGAATGGCGCGGCCGGCAGATTCCGGAGGTGCGCTGGGAGGAAGGCACGTGGCTGCCGTACCTCGGGAGGGCAGTGGAGTTGCGCATCTCGCCTGCGCCGCGTGCTCGCGCCGCGCTCGAAGGCGAGGCGCTGCGGATCGGCGTGCGCGACCCGGGGCCGGAGCTGGTTCGCCGAGCCGTGGTGGGCTGGTACAAGCGCACGGCCCGCGAGCACCTGGGCGAGCGCGTTGCCACGCTGTCCGAGGCGGCGGGAGTCGCGCCCCCGAAATTTCTGCTGTCATCGGCGATGGCGCGCTGGGGTAGCTGCAACTCGCGCCGCGAGGTGCGGCTTGCGTGGCGGCTGGTGAAGGCGCCGACGGCGCTCATCGACTACGTGGTTTGCCACGAGCTCGCGCACCTGCGGCACATGAACCATTCGGCGGCATTCTGGGCGGAGGTCGGCCGGCAATGCGAGGACTACGAGAGGAAGCGCGCCGAGCTCTTCGCCACCGACCATCTGTACCGCTCGTTCTAGGAGGAAATTCCATGCGCATGCTGCACACGATGATCCGCGTCGGCGACCTGGATCGCTCGATCGATTTCTATACCCAGGTGCTGGGGATGAAGCTGCTGCGCCGGAAGGACTATCCCGACGGCAAGTTCACCCTCGCATTCGTGGGCTACGGTGACGAGGCCGACCACACGGTGCTCGAGCTCACCCACAACTGGGAGACGCCGTCCTACGACCTGGGCAACGGCTTCGGCCACCTGGCGGTCGCGGTGCCCGATGTCTACAAGGCGTGCGAGGAGGTGAAGGCCAAGGGCGGGAAGGTGACGCGGGAAGCGGGCCCGATGAAGCATGGGAACACCGTCATCGCCTTCGTGCAGGACCCCGACGGCTACAAGATCGAGTTCATCCAGCGCGCCTGACGCGCCGGCTTCCCTAAGCGAGGAAGCCGGTGTCCCCCGCGCCGTAGCGCGCCTGGTAGGGGAAGATCGAGGCGAGATCCGGCTCGCCCACGCCGAACCAGCGCGCGAGCGCGGCGCCATACTGGTCCACCGAGGTGGTGGGGATCCAGCGCCCCTCG
>JBBQBW010000655.1:0-1727 GCA_038318025.1 Burkholderiales bacterium
GCAGCATCTGGGGCGAACCCGGGCGGCGCAGCTCTGCGAGCGTCACCAGCCTATCGCTGCCGTGGGCCGCGACCCAGTCGAGGATGTCCTCGCGCGTGACGCCGAGGTCGCGCGCCGCCTCCTCCACGGTTGCAACACCGCAGCGGATGCGCCCGATGGCGAGCAGGCGCTCGCCCAGGTGCACGTAGCGCGCGCGCGGCGCGCCTTCCTTCCTACGAGGCGATGTCATCGTCATGGGCCTTGCCGAGCCTTTCCTTGAGGAGTGCGATTTCGAGGGTGCGCTGGCCGAGGAGCCGCTCGAGGTTGCGCACCTGCAGGCGCAGGTCGGTGAGCTCCTTGTCGACCTCTTCGCCGTTCACGCGGGTGAGGTCGGTGTCCGCGACTTCGCGGTAGGCCTTGCGCCAGTAGTAGAGGACGTTCACCGCGATTGCGTGGCGGCGCGCCACGTGGGAGGCCGAGACACCCGGCACCAGCGACTCGCGCACGATGGCGATCTTCTCGGACAGTGTGAATTTCCGGTGGGTACGCGCGGGTTCGATCAATTTCGTCACATTCGAGACGTTACCGATCGCGGCGTTACGGCTTTTAACGATGGGTGTCGCGATTTGCCGTTCGTGTCGCGGCCTACAATGCCCGGCAACTCCACGCGAGGCTTCCCCATGCAGCGTTCGGCCGTCTGGTGGTTCGCAGTCCTGCTCATCACCACGGTCCCGGCATTCTGGCCGTCCTACTTCGCCGCGCCGGCATTCAAGGGCGACTTCCTTCACGTTCACCTGCATGGCATCGCGATGTTCGCGTGGGTGGTGTTGCTGGTAGCGCAAGCGGGGCTGATTCGTGTCGGCCGGCGCGCCCTTCATCGGGCGCTCGGCAAGGTGTCGTTCGCGCTCGTGCCGGTGATCGTTGTCTCCACGTTGCTGCTCGCGCACTACCGCGTGCGGCAGGCAGCGCCGGGCGCCGAGACGCTGTACTTTTTCTACGTGCAACTCGCGCTGCTGGTCGTTTTCCTGGCCGCCTATGGAATGGCGATGGCGCGGCGTCGCGACCCGCCGCTGCACATGCGCTACATCGTGGTTTCGGCGCTCGCCCTGGCGGATCCGATCTTCGCGCGGCTGCTTGCCATCGTCTTCGGCGTCGAGCCGCCGTTGATGCAGCTGATCACCTACAGTGCGGTGATGGCGATCCTCGCCTTCCTGTGGTGGCGGGACCGGGGCACGCGGTTCAGGCGCGCCTTCGGCATGATGCTGGCGCTTTTTGTCGCCGTGGCACTGCCAACGTTCTTCGTGCCGCAGACAGCGGCATGGCGTGAATTCGCGATGGCTTTCGGCAGGTTGCCGCTGCCCTGAAGGTCAGTGGAAGTCGTGGCTCGAGGTGGCCAGCCGCCCCAGCATGGGGCTCAGGTCTTCCAGGGTGCGCGCGATGACGTGCACCACGCCCCCGCTCTTCTGCACCTGGCCATGGACGGCGAGGAGCCGCGCGCCCAGCAGCTCGCGGCGCTGGCGCTCGGCGATGTCGTTCCACACCACCAGGTTCACGTAGCCGGTCTCGTCCTCGAGCGTCACGAACATGACGCCGCTGGCGGTGGCGGGACGCTGGCGGCAGGTGACGATGCCGGCGGCGCGGATCCAGCGGCCGTTGGGCAGCTCCTCGGCGATCTCCCTGGCGGTGCGAACTCGCAGCTTCTTCAGCCGGTCGCGGATCAGCGCCAGCGGATGGCGGCGCAGCGTGAG
>JBBQBW010000656.1:0-1708 GCA_038318025.1 Burkholderiales bacterium
ATAATCGCCCTCCCCCGTGGGGGAGGGTCGGGGAGAGGGTCAGTGAAGACTCGCCAGGTCCGCCTCAAATAATCACCCTCCCCCCTGGGGGAGGGTCGGGGAGAGGGTTAATGAAGAACCGCCAAGTCCGCCTCGCCGCCCGCCCCGTGGGCGAGCCGAAGCCCAGCGACTGGAACGTCACCGAGGAAGACCCGGGAGAACCCGGCGAGGGCCAGGTCCTGGTGCGGGTGCGCTACCTCTCCATCGACCCCGCGATGCGCGGCTGGATGAACGACGCGAAGTCGTACATCAAGCCGGTCGGCATCGGCGAGGTGATGCGCGCGGGCGGGGCCGGGGAAGTCATCGCCTCGAAGCATCCGAAGCTCGCCGTGGGAGACCTCGTCACCGGCGGGTTTGGCGTTCAGGAGTACGCGCTCTCCGACGGCAAGGGGGTGCAGAAGGTCGATACCGCGCTGGTGCCGCTGCCCACCTACCTGGGCGTGCTCGGCATGCCGGGGATGACCGCCTATTTCGGTCTGCTCGACATCGGCAAACCGCAGCCCGGCGGGACCGTGGTGGTCTCGGGTGCCGCGGGGGCCGTGGGCTCGGTGGTGGGGCAGATCGCGAAGCTGAAAGGGTGTCGCGTGGTGGGCATTGCCGGCGGCGCCGACAAGTGCCGCATGCTGGTGGACGAGCTGGGGTTCGATGCCGCCATCGACTACAAGTCCGAGGACGTGAAGGCGAAGCTGAAGGAGCACTGCCCCGAGGGCATCCACGTCTACTTCGACAACGTGGGCGGCGAGATCCTGGACGCGGCGCTGACGCGGCTCGCGCGGGGGGCGCGCATCGTGATCTGCGGCGCGATCTCGCAGTACAACGCGACCCAGGGCGTGAAGGGCCCGGCCAATTACCTCTCGCTGCTGGTGAACCGCGCCAGCATGACCGGCATGGTGGTGTTCGACTACGCCGACCGTTATGCGGAAGCGGCGCGCGAGATGGCGGGCTGGATCGCGGCCGGGAAGCTCAAGGCCCGGGAAGACGTGGTGCCGGGGGGTATCGCGGCGTTCCCGCAGGTGCTGATGAAGCTCTTCCGCGGCGAGAACACCGGGAAGCTGGTGCTGGAAGTGTGAGCCGCGCCGGCCCGCGATCTCAGCGGGCGACGACGGCGAAGCGGCGGCGTGTGGTGCGGCGTGCGAGCGATGCGGCGGGAGTGCTGGATTCGAGCTCCAGGATGCGCCGGGCGAGGCGGTCTCGAAGCAGCTCGGCCAGGCTCGCGGCCGCGGGGGACTGGCTGCCCGGCGAGGTGTAGAGCGAGACGTCCACGTTGCCGAGGTCCGGCAGCCCGAGGCGCCGGTCGGCCACCTCGAGGCCGGGCAGGAGGCCTTCTGGCGTCCTCACGGTGACGCCGAGCCCCGCGTTTACCGCCGCCCAGACCCCATACAGTCCGGGGCTGGTGAGCGCCACCACCCACGGGATCCCGGCGGCGTCGAGGGCGGCCACGCCCTGGTTGCGGAAGCGGCATGGCGCGGTGAAGAGCGCGAGGGGCAGTGGCGTTCCCGGCGCCCAGCGGAAATCGCGATGCGCCACCCAGACAAGGGGCAGGTGTCCGATGGGGGTGGCGCTCGGCCGATCGCCGAGCCCCAGCGCGAGTGCCATGTCGATCTCGCCCTGTTCGACGGCCGCCACCAACCGGGTGCCGCCATCGACGCGGATCTCCATCGCAACCGAC
>JBBQBW010000657.1:0-1701 GCA_038318025.1 Burkholderiales bacterium
GCCTTCATGCCCAAGAATATATCGATAATATATAAACGTCAACAACGTCGTAAGCCATTGATTTATTTGTTTGTTACAATTCTCCTGGTGATGGGAAATCCTCTCCCATGAGGCATGAAGGACTCCATCGAGGCGCTCGCCTCGGCCAGCATGAACGCCCGGAAGGCGACCGCAGCGGGCGACAGCCGCTTGTCCGTGCGGTGCACCAGATACCAGCGCCGAACCACCGGAGTACCGGCGACGTCGAGAGGAACAAGCGTTCCCGTGGCGACCTCCAGGCCAACGGTGTGAAGTGACAAGAAGCTCAATCCCATTCCGGCGATCACCGCCTGCTTGATGGTCTCGTTGCTGTTCATCACCATGGTCGGGGCGAAAGGCACGCCGCGCTTCTCGATCAGCGTCTGGATGATGAGGCGCGTTCCCGAGCCCGGCTCGCGCGAGATGAACGGCTCCTCCATCAACGCCCGAACCGGAATGCTCTTGCGCCGCGCAAACGGGTGACCCGCCGGCGCGATCACCACATGGGGATGGCGGGCGAAGGGCTCGGCCGCGCAATCGATCGCGAGCTCCGCCGGCGGGTGCCCCATGATCGCGGCGTCGACGTCGTCGCGTTCAAGGTGGCCAATGATCGCCGCCCGATTGCACACGTCCAGGCGCAGCTGGACGCTCGCATGCCGGCGGCAGAACTCGGCGAGCAGCCGCGGCGCGAAATACTGAGCGGTGCTGATCACGGCCACGGTGAGCTTGCCGGCGCGCAGACCCTTCAGCGCCGAGATGGTGTCTTCGGCCTCCTTCAGCTCGCGCTCGATCCCCTGGCTTGCGCGCAGAAGCTCGTGTCCCGCCTCTGTCAGGCGGATTCTGCGGCCCGTGCGGTCGATGAGCGCCAGTCCGCAGGCGCGCTCGAGCTCCTTCACTTGCTGGGAAATCGCGGGCTGCGTGAGATGAAGAATCTTGGCGGCCCCCGAAAAGCTCGCCTCGTCGACGACGGCGGAAAAGGCGCGGAGCTGGCGCAGGGTGAGGTGCTTCACGGTCCAAGTATAAGTAAATCTTATTCAAGCGTCCATGAAATGCGATTTTCCTTTTGTGGCAATGCGGGCTACCGTTGAGTTGCGTGGTCCCAGGGCGGCATCCCGCGAGGTAACCCACCTGGAGACATGACCATGCGCGTGTGCGTCGTCGGAGCAGGAGCTATCGGGGGATTCGTCGCGGCGCGGCTCGCCCGCTCTGGCGCCCAAGTTACGCTGGTCGCACGGGGAGCCACTCTCCAGGCACTGCGCACAACGGGGCTCACAGTGGTAGAGAACGACGGCGCGTCAGGGGTGCACAAGCTTCGTGCGGTGCCGAGTCTTCTTGAAGCCGGCATCCATGATCTCGTGATCCTCGCCACCAAGGCGCACCAGATCGAGCCTCTCGTCGACTCGGTGGCTGCCACGTGGCATCGCGAAACTGTCGTGGTGCCGATGCAGAACGGAATTCCCTTTTGGTATTTCCAAAGGTTCGCCGGCGCCCTGCACGGACGGGTCGTTCGCTCGGTCGACCCCGAGGGCAACGCGGCGATGCACATTCCGGCCGAGCGAATCCTCGGCTGCGTCGTCTATCCGGCGTGCGAGGTTGATGCCCCGGCAGTGATCCGGCACGTGGAGGGCGAACGCTTTCCGGTCGGGGAGCTCGACGGAACGACAACCGATCGCGCGGTCCAGG
>JBBQBW010000658.1:0-1698 GCA_038318025.1 Burkholderiales bacterium
GCCGAACTCGGGCCCCAGCACCACGACGTTGAGCTCCTCGTTGTGCAGGAGGCTCCTCCAGTCGAGGTTGGTGGAGCCCACGGTGGACCAGACGCGGTCGACGGTGGCGGTCTTGGCGTGCAGCAGCTGCGACTCGCGCTCGTAGATCTTGACGCCGGCCGCGAGCAGCTCGCCGTAGTAGGAGCGCCCGGCCTGGAACACGAGCCAGCTGTCGGTCTTGCCGGGCAGCAGGAGCTTCACGTCGGCGCCGCGGCGCGCGGCGGCCTTGAGCGCCTCCAGCAGGTCCACGTGCGGGACGAAGTAGGCCATGGTGACCTGCACCTCGCTCTCGGCGCTCTCGATCGCCGAGATCAGCGTCACGTAGAGCGGGCTCACGCCGGAATCGAGCCAGCCTCCCACGGAACGCACCAGGTGGGGGCCCTGCGCCGCGAGCAGCGGGAAGTATCCTGGACCCGAGAGCGGCGGCTTCGATTCCATCTGCGACCAGATCCGGAGGAAGCCGCGCTGCATGTCCGCCACCACCGGACCCTCGATGCGCACCTGGGTATCGCGCCACGGCTTGTCGTCGATGGAGCCCGGCTCGGCTTTCCTTCCGCCGGACGCTCCGCTCTTGCTGCCGGACAGCCCATAAGCGCTGTAGACGCCGCTGATGTTGATGCCGCCAGTGAACGCGACCTTGCCGTCGACGAGCGTGAGCTTGCGATGGTTGCGGCGATTGAGGCCCTCGAGCCCGCGGGTGAGCACCGTGCCGACCGACACCGGGTTGTACTCGTAAACCTCGACACCGGCTGCGGCCATCTCGCGAAAGAATTCCTTCGGGGTGCTGAAACTGCCCACGCCATCGACCACCAGCCGCACCTGGACTCCGGCACGCGCGCGCTCCATCAGCGCCTGGGCGAACTGGCGCCCGGTCTCGTCGCCGTCGAAGATATACACCTCCATGTGCACGTGGTGGCGCGCCGCGCGGATCGCGGAGAGCATTGCGGGATAGGTGGCGGCGCCATCTTCCAGCAGGGAGACGCGGTTGCCCACGGCAAGCGGCGTGCCGGCAAGGGCCTGCTCCACCGCCAGGTGGCGATCCAGCACCCGGGTCTCGGGCGAGCGCTCCTTGAACGAGGCGAGGATCGCCGCGGTCGACTGGCGCGAGAGGTTGCCGCCGCCGGCTCCCTTCATTCGCACCGGCTCGTGCATCGAGCGCAGCATCTGCCGGTCGAGGTCGGGCACCGCGGCGCAGGCGCCCAGCGCCAGCAGCGCCGCGGCGCCCGCGGCGCGGGCCCAGCCCTGCGCGAGCGCTCGGATGATGCGGGTCACTTCAGCTCACCAGACGATCGCAGCGACCGAACTGGTACACGACGCGCCGCGGCTGCCGCGTGCGCGGCAGCTGGGGAGGAGTGGAAAGGATCGGGCAAGGGGGATTTCGATAGCCGCCATCCTGCAGGGTGGCATCTTCGGCCACGTCGGCCCACACGCCGCCGCGGACCGGGCGGAACATCCACTGCAGGTAGCCGGAGCGGCCGGCGGCCTCGATGAGGCCCTCGGCATCGGGAACCTCGGAAACGAACGGCGCCTGGCCGTCGAGGGTGATGGGCAGCGAGCCGAAGGCGCCCATGCATTCAAGCGACTCCTGCTCCTAGGCGCCGGCACGCACGAACGGCAGCGCCTCGATTCGGGCCAGGTCCCACGAGCCCAGCTCCCAGG
>JBBQBW010000659.1:0-1692 GCA_038318025.1 Burkholderiales bacterium
GGCCTTGTTGGTTCTTGCGGGACTTGATCGATCGGCCGCCGAGTGTCGCCCGCAAAACCGCTATCAACATGTAGTGCCTCCCACCCGTCTGATACTCGGGCGGCCGACCTCGATCAAGTCCCGCGGCCCCTGCCCGGGCGCAAAGCGCTTTACAAGCTCAATCGCGCCGCAGGCCACTCCAGAGCCGCTCGATACGCGGCAGGACCACGGCAGCATCGAACTCCCGCGCGACCCGCTCACGCCCCGCCGCCGCCAAGGCCGCACGCCGCGCAGGATCGGCCATCAGAGATTCCAGCGCATCGGCCAGCGCCCCAATGTCCCGCGGTGGCACCAGGACGCCCGACTCCCCCTCCTCCAGCATCCACGGCACGCCGCCGACCCGGCTCGCCACCACCGGCACGCCCGCGGCCATCGCCTCGAGCACCGCCATCGGCAGCGCCTCGGCATGGGAGGCCAGCACGAACACCGACGCCCGCCGCAGCAGCGCCGCGCGCTCCTCGGCCCCGATCCATCCCGGCAGCTCGATCGAGTCCGCGACGCCCAGCTCGTCGATCAGCGCACGGATGCGCTCCATCTCGCCGGTGCCCGCGAGCACCAGCCGCGCCCCGGGGCAGCCGCGGCAGGCCACGCTCCAGGCACGGACCAGGTCGAACGCTCCCTTCGCCTCGGTCAACATGCCGAGGGAGGCGACCACCGGGAGACCCGGGGGCGGCGCGGAGGGCGGCGGCAGCGACACCGGATTGGGGATCACCTCGACGGGGATTCCCGGGGCGATCGCCTCCAACTCCCGCGCACCGGCTGGCGAAAGGGCCACCACGCCCGCGGCCTCGGCCAGCATCCGCCGCGCGATGGTTTGCCCGCGGGCGCCGGCGCGCTCGCCCACGAAGCGGCCGAAGTTGCCGCAGTGCACATGCAGGACGTACGGGACGCCGGCGCGGCGCGCCGCCGCTACGAAGAGCGCCTTGCGCCAGAAGCTCGCGTCGGAATTGAGGTGCACGTGCACGAGGGCCACGCGGCGGGTGGCGAGCCGTGCCGAAAGCCGCATCAGCCCGGAGGCGGCACGCGCGAGCTTGCGCAGCGGCGAGCCATCGCAGTGGCTCGCCACGTACTCCACGCCGGAGCGCGCGAACAGGCCCTCGGACTCGCACACCCGCGCCATGGCGGAGACCCCGCCCCTCACGTCGAGGGCGCTTCCCACCATCACGATGCGACGGGCCATGGCCACGCTCGCGTCCTTCAGGCCTCGACCAGCCCCACGCAGGCGGCCCCCGCGATCGCGAGCGAGATCATGATCCCGGCGGTGCGCCGCAGCGCGCGCACGCGTCGCGCCATCACTTCGCGCGCGAGCAGCACGCCGAACCCCAGGCCATCCACGAAGTAGCGCCGGAACATGCGGCGCGGCTCCTGCAGGAAACGGTGGAACCACTCGAGGCCGGATTTCTGCATCCAGCGCGGCGCCCGCGTGACGAGCCCCGCGGCCACGTCGAAGCTGCCGCCCACACCCATCGCGAACGGCACGCCCATGTGCTGCGTCCAGCGGCCGAGGAACTGCTCCTTCTTCGGCGAGCTGATGGCGACAAAGAGGAGGTCGGGCTTCGCGTCGCGGACCTCGTTGGCCACCTGCATCTCCTCCTCGGGCTTCCAGTAGCCGTTGCGGATGCCGGCGAAGACGATCCCGGGGTGGCGCTCGGT
>JBBQBW010000660.1:0-1691 GCA_038318025.1 Burkholderiales bacterium
ATGTAGGTCCAGGACAGGAGCGAGGTGAGCGCCAGCATCCCCATCACGATTTGCACCACGATGCTCGCGTTGACGATCATCGAGACGATGCTCAGATCGTGGGTGACGTTCACAGGGCGGCCTCCATCTTCTTTCTCAGGCTGTCGGGAATCTCCACTGGCTTCATCGCTTCGCCAGTAACGCACGCCACGGTGACCTTGGCGCGGACCAGCACCTCGTCGTCGCGGCGGACTTCCTGGACGAACACGCTGCGCGCGCGCCCCAGGGACTCGAGGCGCACGCTCACCGCGAGCAGGTCGTCGAGCCGCGCGGGTTTCACGAACTCGGCGTTGACCGCGGTCACGACGAAGACGATGCGGTGGTCGCGCGCGAGCGCCTGGTGGTCAAAGCCCAGGTGGCGCAGCCATTCGGTGCGCGCGCGCTCGAGGAACTTCAGGTACTCCGCGTGGTAGACCACGCCCCCGGCATCGGTGTTCTCGAAATAGACGCGAACCGGGAACGAGTAGACGAAGAGCTCCGGCTGCAATGTCGGCTTCACGGCGATGCGGCTCAAAACAGCTCCCCGCCGCGGTTCGCGGCTTCATGGACCAGGCCGAAATGGCGATAGGCGAGTGCCGTGGCCACGCGCCCGCGGGGGGTGCGCTGCAGGTACCCCTGCTGGATGAGGAAGGGCTCGATCACGTCCTCGATGGTGTCACGCTCCTCGCCGATGGCGGCGGCGAGGTTCTCCACACCCACCGGGCCGCCGGCGAACTTCTGGATGATGGCCTCCAGCAGCCGCCGGTCCATCACATCGAGGCCGATCGCGTCGACGTCGAGCATGCGCAGCGCCATGTCCGCCACGTCGCTCGTCACCACCCCGGCGGCCTTGACCTCGGCGAAGTCGCGCACGCGGCGCAGCAGGCGGTTGGCGATGCGCGGCGTGCCGCGGGAGCGCTTGGCAATCTCGTGGGCGCCACCCTCCTCCACCGGCACCTTGAGCAGCCCCGCCGAGCGGTGCACGATCTTCTGCAACTCCTCGGGGGTGTAGAACTCGAGCCGCGCCACGATGCCGAACCGGTCGCGAAGGGGATTGGTGAGCATCCCCGCGCGCGTGGTGGCCCCGACCAGCGTGAAGGGCGGAAGGTCGAGCTTCACCGAGCGGGCCGCGGGGCCCTCGCCGATCATGATGTCGATCTGGTAGTCCTCGAGCGCCGGATAGAGGATCTCCTCCACCACCGGCGACAGGCGATGGATCTCGTCGATAAAGAGCACGTCGTTGGGCTCGAGGTTGGTGAGGATGGCGGCGAGGTCGCCCGCGCGCTCGAGCACCGGGCCCGAGGTCTGCTTAAGGTTCACGCCCATCTCGCGCGCGATGATGTGGGCGAGCGTCGTCTTGCCGAGGCCGGGAGGCCCGAAGAGCAGCGCGTGGTCGAGCGCTTCCTTGCGGTTGCGGGCGGCGTCGATGAAGATCTGCAACTGCTCGCGGATCTTCGCCTGGCCGACATACTCGGCGAGATGCTTGGGGCGAAGAGCGCGCTCCTCCCCCTCCTCATGGGGTGAGGCCTTGCCCCCCGAGATCAGGCGGTCGGCTTCGATCACGGGCGGGCCAAGTGCTTGAGCGCCTGCCGGATGGCGTCGGGAAGCGGGAGCTCCGGGGGAAGCTGCTTCACCGCCGCTTGCGCCTCGCGGTCGTTGTAGCCGAGCGACAG
>JBBQBW010000661.1:0-1689 GCA_038318025.1 Burkholderiales bacterium
GCCGAGAGCGCGCGCAGCAAGATCGCCGCCAACGCGCTCAAGTACCCGGTGGAGAAGTCCCGCGGCCTCGCCAAGAAGTACACCGAGCTCTAGCGTGGAAACGCCCACCATCGAGTGGACCGAGGAGGGCGAGGGGCGCTCGGCGCGCTGGCGCTCGGAGCGCGGCGCGCCCGCTCCGAAGCAGGTTCGGGTGGTCGATGACCGCGCCACCGCCGACGACTCCTACGGCCTTGCATGCCAGGGCGTGGCCCTCCTGTGGCGCGGCGATTTCCAGAACGCGCGGCAGATGCTCACCGCGATGGCGACCCGTGCCGACCGGATCGAGCGCAAGGGGCCCAAGCCAAAGCCCGGCAGCAAGCCCGCCGCGGTTCCGGAGCCCAAGCCCGCCGCCGATGCGTTCAACCTCGTGCGCCAGGCCCGCGCTCAGCGCGCGCGCACGCTCGGCATGCTGCTGGTGCCCCTCGAGGCGGACTAAACGATTCCATTGCGGCGTGCGCCCGACCTGCGCGACGCGTTCGCCGAAGCCTACGGCCCGGGGACGGAAGCGTCGGTGGTGTCGCTTCGGGAGCTGCTGGGCGTCGTGAGCGCCCACGAGTGGCGCCGCAAGGGCATCGAGCTGCCCGCGGCAGGGGGGACGGTCCATCCGCACTACGGGGTCTTCGCGCCCATTCGCAGCGAGTACGTGGACCTCGTGGCGCGGGCGCCGCTGCCCGGGACGGCGAAGCAGTCGTCGGTGGCGTTCGACGTCGGCACCGGCACCGGAGTGCTCGCCGCCGTGCTGGCGCGCCGAGGCATCCAGCGCGTGGTCGCCACCGAGATGGACCCCCGCGCGCTCGCCTGCGCGCGCGAGAACCTCGAGCGCCTGGGCCTCGGCGCGCGCGTGGCGGTGGTCGAGGCCGACCTCTTTCCCGAAGGGCGCGCTGCGCTCGTGGTGTGCAACCCGCCGTGGGTCCCGGCGCGGCCCAGCTCGCCGCTCGAGCATGGCATCTACGATCCTGACAGCCGCATGCTGCTCGGCTTCCTGCGCGGTCTCGCGTCGCACCTCGAGCCGGGCGGGGAGGGGTGGCTCCTCCTCTCGGACCTCGCCGAGCACCTGGGGCTTCGCACCCGCGCGCAGCTGCTCGAAAGCTTCGAGGCCGCGGGGTTGAAGGTGCTCGATCGCCTGGAGGCACGGCCGCGGCATCCGAAGGTTTCCGATGCAACCGATGCGCTGCATCGCGCGCGCAAAGCCGAGGTCACCTCGCTCTGGCGGTTGGCTATGCGTTGATTCTTGGTTTCCTTAGGGCGCTTTGCGCCCGGGCTGGGCCGCAAGGCCCCCGCTGCGCTACCCCACGAAACGATAGGGCACGTTGCGCTATCAGAGTCACAACACGCTATCGATCGTAGACCGTGGTGCGCGACGAAAGGATAGTTTGTAGACCCATCCCGGTAGTACAGCCTTCGAATCTTGCCCAGCATTGCCATGGTGATCACGGGCCCGAGCGATGTCTCGGTCGGAAGGTCGGAATCGCCCCGGCGCATGCACACCAGGACATGTCTGTACTAATACATCTCGAGTCTCCTTCGGCCCACCGCTTCCCCTTCCAGGCAAAAGCCCGAAGGGTAGCGGAGGGTTAGGCTAATTCGAGATGTCTTTCACACCCTCTACTGGCTCCAATATGCCGATCACGAAGTGGCTCCTTTATGTCG
>JBBQBW010000662.1:0-1668 GCA_038318025.1 Burkholderiales bacterium
ACAAGGACCTGGAGCCGGGCAAGTGGGTGCGGATCGACGGATGGGCCGGGCCCGAGGAGGCGCGGCGCGAGATCGTGGAGGGTGTAAAGCGTTTCAAGGCGCCGAAGGCGGCAAAGAAGCGGTAAGCGGCGGGCAGGCCGCGCGACCTACGGGCATGAAGACCCTCCTCGCGCTTTTCGCCATGGCCGCCACGCCCGCCCTCGCCCTCGATTGCCCCGCCACCCGCTCGGCACCCCACACGGTGGCGCTGGTGGAGCTCTACACCTCGGAAGGCTGCTCCAGCTGCCCGCCCGCCGACCGCTGGCTCTCGCGGCTGCCGTCGCCCGCGGCGCAGCCAAGGTTCATCCCGGTGTCGTTCCATGTGAACTACTGGGATTACATCGGCTGGAAGGACCGCTTCGCCGACGAGCGCTTCACCGAGCGGCAGCGCTCGCTGGCGAAGATCCACCAGGCGAGGAGCGTCTATACGCCGCAGGTGACCCTTGGCGGGCGCGACCTGCGCACCTGGAGCCACGAGGCCGAGTTCGAGCGCGGTGTGCAGTCGATCAACGCGGTGCGGCCGCGCGCGGAGCTGGAGGTGACGGCGCAGCAGCAGAAATCCGGCGCGACGCCGGGAATCGTCGCGAGCGTCAAGGCGATGCTGCCCGCCGGAACGCCCACGCGCGACCTCGTGGTCTTCACGCTGCTCACCCAGGACAAGCTTTCGTCGCGCGTCACCGCCGGTGAGAATCGCGGCGAGCTGCTGCGCCACGACCACGTGGTGCGGGACATCGCGACCGCCAGCGACTGGACTCCGGGACGCTCCCGCACCGAGACCGCGGCGCTCTTCGCCCATCGCGCCGACTGGAAGGCCGAGGATCTCTCGGTGGTCGCCTTCGTGCAGGACCTGAAGACCGGGCAGGTGCTGCAGGCGGTCGCCGCCCCGCTCTGCCGCTAGGCCGCGGGCGGCTCCGCGCGCGCCGCGCGCCAGCCGAGGAACGCGAGGAGCGCCAGCGCCGCGAGGATCGCGATCATCCCGGCGAGTTCGAGCGGTTGCGGCCGCTCGCCCAGTTGGATCGCCGAGCCGACCACCGCGACCACCGGGATGCCGAGGGAGTTGAGGCCCATGATGCCGGCGGGCGTGTGGGCGAGCACCCAGGTCCACAGCCACCAGCCCACCGCCGTGGCGAGGATCGCGGAAAACGCGAGCGCCCACACGAACTCGAAGTTCCACTCGATCGGGGCGTGCGGATGGAGGAACGCGAGCGCCGTGAGCGCGAGGAAGCCCACCGAGAGCTGCCACGCCGTGAACAGCAGCGGGTCGGCGGCCGCCACCGGGAATTTCTTCGACAGCACGGCGGTGAACGCCCACACGGCCCCGGCCGCCACGGCGAGGAGGCTGCCGACGAGGTTCGTGAGGTTCCAGGGCGCCACGATGAGCGTAAGCCCCGCGAACGCGAGCGCCACCGCGATCCACTGAACGCCGCGCATCCGCTCGCCGATCATGAAGTGCGCGAACACGATCATCCAGAACGGCATGGTGAAGACCAGCACCGAGGTCTTGCCGGGGCCGGCGTGCAGCAGCGCGAAGTGAGACAGGCCCACAAATGCCGCGACCTGGATCAGCCCCAGCACGATCACCATGCGGTAGCTGGGGAGGGAGAGCGACCGGCCGCGCAGCCGCACCAG
>JBBQBW010000663.1:0-1659 GCA_038318025.1 Burkholderiales bacterium
GGTCGCGCGTCCCCGCGACGAGCCGCGCCGCCGCAGCAGCCTCTGCGACAACTGCGCGGTGGTGACCGCCGTGAGCCAGTACGTCGACGAGTGGGAGGTGCACCTGCGCTTCAGCGACGGCGCGCGGCGCAAGATCCTCTACACCACGCCGCCGCCCGTCTCCCGCGGCGACCGAGTCGTGATCGAGAACGGCCGCCTGTTCCTCGCCAACTGATTCCCAACAATCGGGTCAGAACTGGTTATTGCAGCTCGTAACTTGCTCTGACCCCATGATTCGAGATGGCTGGCTCACTCACCCAGTACTGGAAGAAGCGCGACTTCGGCGTCACCGCCGAGCCGAAGGGCGAGGTCGCACGCACCGCCGGCAAGCTCGCGTTCGTGGTGCAGAAGCACGCCGCCTCGCGGCTGCATTACGACTTCCGCCTCGAGCTCGACGGCACGCTGAAGAGCTGGGCGGTGCCCAAGGGGCCGAGCTTCGATCCCAAGGTGAAGCGCATGGCGGTCCACGTCGAGGACCATCCGCTCTCCTATGGCGGCTTCGAGGGCGTGATCCCCAAGGGGCAATACGGCGCCGGCACGGTAATCGTGTGGGACCGTGGCGAGTGGGTGCCGCTGGCGGACCCGGCGAAGGGCTATCGCGCCGGCAGGCTCAAGTTCGAGCTCCGCGGCGAAAAGCTGCGCGGGCGCTGGACGCTGGTGCGCATGAAGGCCCGCGAGGGCGAGCGCCAGGAGCCGTGGCTCCTGATCAAGGAGAACGACGAAGAGGCGCGCACCGCGGCCGACTATGACGTGACCGAGGCGCTGCCCGACAGCGTGCTCGCAGGGACCTCCACCGCCAAAAAATCAGGCGCCGCGAAGCTGGCCACCGCCGCGAAATCGAAACCGGCGAAAGCGGCGGAAGCGAAGGCCCCGCCTGCGAAGCGCGCCGCCGCGAAGGCAAAGGCCCGCGCGCTCGGGCCGCCCGGGCCGCCCCCCGGCGCGCGCAAGGCCGCCCTGCCCATCGCGTTCGCGCCGCAGCTCGCCACGCTGGTGGACGAGCCTGCCGCATCCGGCGACTGGATCTACGAGGTCAAGTTCGACGGCTACCGGCTCCTCGCGCGCATCGACGGCGACGACGTGCGGCTCTTCACGCGCAACGGCAACGACTGGACCTCGCGGATGAAACCGCTGCGCGACGAGATCGCGTCGCTCGGCCTCGCCTCCGGCTGGATCGACGGCGAGATCGTGGTGATGAACGACGCGGGCAATCCCGACTTCCAGGCGCTCCAGGGCGCCTTCGACTCGGCGCGCACCCGCGACATCGTCTTCTTCGCCTTCGACCTGCCCCACTTCGACGGCTACGACCTCACCGCCGTGCCGCTGGTGGAGCGCCGCCGGCTCCTCGAAGCGGCGCTCACGGGCCACCGCACGCAGCACGTGCGCTTCAGCGAGGCCTTCGACGCCCCGGTGGCCGACCTCCTCGAGGGCGCCTGCCGCAAGGGCCTCGAGGGCCTCATCGGCAAGCGCGCCCAGGCGCCCTACTCCTGCGCGCGCAACACCGCGTGGATCAAGCTGAAGTGCACCAGGCGCCAGGAGTTCGTGATCGCGGGCTATACCGATCCCAAGGGCAGCCGCAAGGGCTTCGGCTCGCTCCTCCTCGGCGTCCACGACGCCGCGGGC
>JBBQBW010000664.1:0-1644 GCA_038318025.1 Burkholderiales bacterium
GGGTGTGGGTGCCTTCGCGTGGTCGCTGCTGCAACCGGAGATTGGGCCCCGGCCTGCGCCGGGGCGACAGGAAATAGGTCATCCCCGCGCAGGCGGGGATCCAAGCCTCCCCCCCCGCCCCAGCGAGGACCCAATCACCGCCGGCACCCTCAAGCTCGACTACGCCCTCGACCTCACGCGTCGAACGGGTGGCGCAGCACGATCGTCTCCTCCCGGTCGGGCCCCGTAGAGATCAACGCGACGGGCGCGCCCACCACCGCCTCCAGCCGCTTCATGTAGCTCTGGGCGTTCTTCGGCAGGTCCTCGAAGCGCTTCACGCCGAAGGTGCTCTCCTTCCAGCCCGGGTGCTCCTCGTACACCGGCTGGCAGACCGCCAGCGCCTCGGCGCCCAGCGGCAGGATGTCGCGCGTCTCGTTGCCGACCTTGTAGCCCACGGCCATGCGCACCACGTCGAGCCCGTCGAGGACGTCGAGCTTGGTGATGCAAAGCCCCGACACGCCATTCACCTGCACCGCGCGCTTCAACGCCGACGCGTCGAACCAGCCGCAGCGCCGCGGGCGCCCGGTGACCGAGCCGAACTCGTTGCCCTTCACGCGCAGGTGCTCGCCCACCTCGTCGTCGAGCTCCGTCGGGAACGGGCCCGAGCCCACGCGCGTGGCGTAGGCCTTGGCGACACCGAGCACGTAGTGCAGCTGCTGCGGCCCCACGCCGGCGCCGGCCGAAGCCTGCCCCGCCACGCAATTGGATGAGGTCACGAAGGGATAGGTGCCGTGGTCCACGTCGAGGAGGGCCGCCTGCGCGCCCTCGAAGAGGATGCTCTTGCCGTCGCGGATCAGCGCGTTCACTTCCCCCGAGACGTCGGCCACCATCGGGCGGATCTGCTCGGCGAGCGCCAGCGTGTCGTCGAGCGTCTTCTGGAAGTCGATCGTCGCCGCCTTGTAGTAATTGCGCAGCAGGAAGTTGTGGTAATCGAGCACCTCGCCCAGCTTGGAGGCGAAACGCTCGCGGAAGTAGAGGTCCTGGATGCGGATGGCGCGGCGCGCCACCTTGTCCTCGTAGGCCGGGCCGATGCCGCGCCCGGTGGTGCCGATCTTGGCCTCGCCCTTGGCGAGCTCGCGCGCCTGGTCGATGGCGACGTGGTGCGGGAGGATGAGCGGGCAGGCCTCCGAGATGCGCAGCTGCTTCTCGACCTCGATGCCGGCCTTTTTCAGCTCGCCGATCTCGGTCATCAGCGCTTCGGGCGAGACCACCACGCCGTTGCCGATGAAGCACTTCACTTGCGGATGGAGGATGCCCGAGGGGATCAGGCGCAGGATGGTCTTGTGGCCCTTGATCACGAGCGTGTGGCCCGCGTTGTGGCCGCCCTGGAAACGCACCACGCCGGAGACGTGGTCGGTGAGCCAGTCGACGATCTTGCCCTTGCCCTCGTCGCCCCACTGGGTGCCGATGACGACTACGTTACGCGCCATGTGCCTTCCTTTTTCTCGATTTTCCGGTCGCAACCCAGCTCCGCCGCGTCGTGCCCGGGGAGGTCGACGATCACGACCTCGCCCTTGCCGCGGAGCTCGCTAATCAACTTTTCAAGTTCGGTGTCGTCGTTGCAGGGAGCGAGGATGGTGGAAGGACCCTCTCCCCGGCCCTCCC
>JBBQBW010000665.1:0-1639 GCA_038318025.1 Burkholderiales bacterium
CATGAATGCGCCAACATTGAGTGATGCGAGGTGATTGCGTGACATCAAAATGGGCTAATATCCATTCGACTGTCGAGCGATCGCGGGTGCCAATGCTACACGTAGGTCAACCAGCACCGTCATTCACGCTTCCCGATTCCAGCATGGAGATGATGGATCTCTCCAGCTACCGGGGGAAGAAGAACGTTGTCCTTTATTTCTACCCCAAGGACGGCACGCCCGGCTGCACCATCCAGGCCATCGGCTTCAGCGACCGCGAGGACGAGTTCAAGCGGCTGGACACCATCGTCTTCGGCGTCTCGCGCGATGATGTGTTGTCCCACCAGGCGTTCCGCGACGAGCACGGGCTCACCGTCGAGCTCCTCGCCGACACGGAGGAAGAGGTGTGCCGCCTCTACGACGTGATCCAGGAAAAGATCGTGGACGGCCACGCCCGCTCGTGCCTCTCCCGCTACACCTTCGTGATCGACAAGAAGGGCGTGGTGCGCCACATCCTCCAGGAGGTGAGCCCCAAGGCGCACGTGGGTGAGGTCCTCAAGGTCTGCAAGATGCTGGACCCCGTGCATGCCAATTGAGCGGGGCCAGGTCGTCACACTCGCCTACGAGCTCAAGGATTGCGACGGCGAGGTCCTCGAGGACGAGGGCGCGGTGATGGCGTACCTCCACGGCGGCTTCGGCGGCATCTTCCCGAAGGTGGAGGAGGCGCTGGAGGGCAAGGAGGTCGGCGCCGAGCTTGCCATCACCCTGGACCCGGAAGACGCCTTAGGCGACTACGACGCTGTGCTCCTGCGCGTGGAGTCGCGCGAGCGCTTCCCCGAATCGCTCGAGGTCGGCATGCAGTTCGAGGGCGTGCCCGGCGACGAGGAGGAGGAGGAGGCGCGCATCTACACCATCACCGACATCGCGCCGGACCAGGTGGTGGTGGATGCCAACCATCCCCTCGCCGGCGAGCGCCTGTGGTTCAAGTGCGCGGTGAAGGAGGTGCGCCCCGCCACCGCTGCCGAGCTGCAGCATGGCCACGCCCGCGGCGACCTCGGGGTCTCAACCCACTAGCGATTCACGAACCACCCCGGCCAGGAAACGGCCGCGAGCCGCGGGTCGAAGGTGAAGAGGTCCGGCCGACCGGGATCCACCGTCACCCGCACCCACCCCACGAAGGGGCTGCCGAAGGTCTCCATGCGCGTGAGGTGCGGCAGCGGCTCGCCGCGTGCGTCGCGGAACGGAAAATCGACCCGGTACAGGTGCGAATCGCCGTGCACCAGCAGCACCGGGCGGCGCAACTGTCGCGCCGCTTCCTCCACCTGGGCCACGAACGCGCCGAACTCGCCGGTCCACCAGGGATTGGCCTGGATGAGGATCACCAGGCCGAGCGCACCCGCCTCCTCGGCCTGCCGCGCGGAGCGGTCGAGCCAGCGGCGGTTGGCCTCGTTGCGGCAGCGCGCCTCGGCGTCGGTGGCGGCGCCGAAGCCCACGTTGTTCCGGCTGCCGGTCACGTTGAGGGTCACAAAGGCCACGCGCGAGCGCATCCAGGCGCGGTTCTCCGGGTAGGCGCCGCAGCCGCAGCCGGCGAACGCGGGCGCGAGGCACGCGCGCTGCGACTCCTGCGCGAACGCTCGGGCCCCGAGCGTGCGGTCGCGCT
>JBBQBW010000666.1:0-1635 GCA_038318025.1 Burkholderiales bacterium
CGGAACTTGCGGCAGTGCCTTCCGAACGCTTCCGCCATCGAGGAGGACGGGGTGATCGGGTACCACGCCGCCACGGTGGCGCCTCCGAAAACGCAGCCGAGCGCCGCGGCGCTGTTGCCCTCCAGGAAGACGCGGTTGCCCACCCGGTCGGAGCGCTGCACGCGAAGCCCGATCTTCGGCAGGTGGTCGCGGGCGTAATCGCGGCCCATGTGCAGCGCCTTGATGTTGGGCTCGAGGAGCTTTTCCTTGCCCCGGTACTGCTCGCCGATCAGCTTCTCGACCTCGGCGGCCTCGATGCCGAGCAGCGACGAGAGGGCGCCCACGTAGATGATGTTCTTGAACAGCTGGCGCTGCCGCGGGTCGGAATAGGCCGCGTTGCAGATGTCGGTGAGCGGCATGCCCACCACGTGGATGTCGTCGCGGAAGCGGTCCGCCGTCATCGGCTTGGTGGAGTCGTAGAAGAGGTAGCCGCCCGGCTCCACCTCGGCCACGTCCTTCTCCCAGGTCTGGGGATTCATCGCGACCATCAGGTCCACGTCGCCGCGCCGGCCGAGCCAGCCGTCCTCGCAGACGCGCACCTCGTACCACGTAGGCAGGCCCTGGATGTTGGACGGAAAGATGTTGCGCGGGCTCACCGGCACGCCCATGCGCATGATGGCCTTGGCGAACAGCGTGTTGGCCGACGCCGAGCCCGAGCCGTTGACGTTTGCGAACTTCACCACGAAGTCGTTGCAGCGAACCGAGTCCTGCCCTGCTGCCATTGCTCCTCCTCCTCCCGGTGTCGAGGACCCTGCCAGGCCCGGGATCTATGCCAGCAGTCTACTCCGCGGCCACCAGCCGCGGCAGGTGCTCGTTCACCAGCCGCGAGCGCTCGACCCACAGGTCGGCCTGCGCCGGGTCGCTCACCGGCGGGACGGCGAGCATCACCGCCTGCGCGAGCTTCTCGCGCATCTTGTCCACGCGCAGCTTCTGCGCATCGATCAGCTGGTTCACGAGGTCGTGGGACTGCAGGTGCTGCACCGCGCGATAGAGGTGGTCGAGGAGATGCCGTACTCGGCCCCCGCCTCCACCGCTGCCGGCGAGCTCACCCGCTGCGCCGCCACGATGCGGTCGGCGGCGCCGCGAAACGCCGTCATCAGCTCCGCGGAAGCCTCGCGCAACAGGTCCTGGCTGCGCGCCAGCTCGCCCGCGGTGATCGCGAGGCGGTCGTTCAGCGTCGAGGCCACGGTGACCAGCGGACCCGTGGCCTGCTCGGCATCCTTGGCGTCGATCGCGCCCGTCGTTTGCGTCTGCATCCCCCCTTCTTGTTCTAGCGGGCGCGCTTCACGGGCGCACCACGCGGAAGCTCACGCCCCCGACTTCGATCTCGTCGTCCTCCGTGATGGCGTGGGTTCGCGGCCCCAGCTCCCTGCGGTTCAGCTTCGGCGCCCGCTGGCCCGAAAATCGCGCGAGGAAATAGGTCGTCCCCCGCTTCACCACCAGCGCCGTATCCCCCCCGGCCTCGCCGATCATCGTGTTGGCGCGCTCGAGATGCACCATTTCCCCGGCGCGCTCCCCGCTCGCCACCTTGAGCGCCATCGCGCCCACGGCCGCGGTGTCGATGGCGCGCGTGCGTGCCGTTGGTGCTCGCCAGGT
>JBBQBW010000667.1:0-1611 GCA_038318025.1 Burkholderiales bacterium
GCAGACCCACGGCGCGATGCCGTGGCGCGGCGTGGACCCGATCGTGGTCGGCGCGCAGGTGGTGATGGGGCTGCAGACCATCGTCTCGCGGCGACTCGACATCACCAAGGAGCCCTCGGTGGTGACCGTGGGCGTATTCCACGGCGGCAACCGCGACAACATCATTCCCGACGAAGTGAAGCTGCAAGGCACCATCCGCACCTTCGTCGAGGGCCAGCGCGACGAGATCCACCAGCACGTGAAGCGCCTAACCGAAATGATCGCCGAGGCGGGCGGCGCCAAGGCGCGGGTGCAGATCAAGCGCGGCTACGACGTGGTGGTGAACCACCCGGGGCTCACCGCCTTCTCGGTGCCGATCCTCGAGGGCGTGGCCGGCAAGGAAAACGTGGCGATCGTCGACAAGGTGTGCGGCGCCGAGGATTTCGCGTTCTTCCAGAAGGTGGTGCCCGGGTTCTTCTTCCGCGTCGGCTGCACGCCGCCCGATCGCGACCCGCGCAAGTCGGCGCCGAACCACAGCCCGCGCCTCTTCGTCGACGAGGACTGCCTGCCGCTGGGTCTGCGCGCCATGACGGCGCTGGCGTTGGGGTGGCTGGAAGCGAACCAAGAACCTTAGGGGACAGACCACCAGTTGCAACTGCTGAAACGCTGTCGGCTTGAGAGCCGACGTATCACCAGTTGCAACTGGTGGTCTGTCCCCTAAGGTTTTCCGCGAAACGTCTCCACCCGCTGCCCGAATCCCGCCAGCACCTGCTCCGCGGCCAGCACCCCGCGATCGTTGGCTTCCTCGAAGATCGAGATGCCGCTGCCGTCGGCGTGGGCGAAGTGCAGGCGCCCGCGGTGCGCCAGCACGCGTTCGCGCGCCGCGCCGAAGATCAGGCCCGGCCGTGGCCGCACCATCGCATGCCCGTTGGCGAAGATGTCGACGCGCTCGGCGATGTGCCGGATTTCAGGGTGGGGCGTCGCGAGATCATCGAGAGCCACGCGCGCCCACGAATCGCGCGACGTCTCGAGCAGGCGCTTGCGCCCGGCGCCGGGCGTGTCCGCGGTGAGTGGCATGTACCAGGTGAGCACCGTCGGTCCGGGCCGCGTGGCGATACCCTGGTGCGTCGCCACCACGTAGCCCAGGCCGGGGCTGTCGTAGAGCACGTTGTCCCAGGCGAGCGGCGCGCCGTGGTGCAGGTAGGGCGGCTCGGAGAGGGCGAGGTTCGCGACCAGCCAGGGCGCGGACTCGAACTCGCGCAACGCCGTTGCGAGCTCGCCGCCGACGAGCGCGCGCGCCGCGAACGAGAACGGCGCCGCCCACACCACGCGCTCGGCGCGGATCTCCACCGCGCGATTCTCCTTGGCGAGCCAGGCGCCCAGCACCACCTCCCCCGGCTTCTCCTCGACGCGATGCACCAGCACGCCGGGAGTCACCGGGAAGCGGTACTTGTCCATCAGCGAGCGCACCACGAAGCCATTGCCTTCGGGCCAGGTGAGGACCGCGTCATGGTCGCCCTCGCGCGACACCTCGGCGCGGCTGGCGAAGTAGTGGATCGCGGCCCACGCCGAAGTGGCCCGGTAGTCGCATCCGTAGTCGTCGCGGCAGGCGTAGTTCACCAGCCAGCGCAC
>JBBQBW010000668.1:0-1608 GCA_038318025.1 Burkholderiales bacterium
TTCTGGAAGCGCGCCAACAAGTGGGGAGCGATCACCGGCATGATCGCGGGGCTCGGCATCTGCATGTACTACATGGTGATCACCTTCCCGTTCTTCGGCGGGGTGGCGGCCAACCAGTGGTTCGGCATGGCGACCGTTTCCGCGGGGGTCTTCGGGGTCCCCGTCGGGATCGCGACGATCATCATCGTGAGCCTGCTCACGGCCAAGCCGAGCGAGAAGGTGCAGGAGCTGGTCGAGCACGTGCGCTATCCGCACCTGCGGGGAGACACGGTCAGCACGCTCGGCACCTGATCCCCGGCGGCACCGCAACGCCAAGGCCCGCGCAAGCGGGCCTTGTTTTATTCTTACTTCCTGATTCACACGGTCCATCGGATGACTATGAGCTTCGAGCAGTGGGTGCCGTTCTACCGCGCCCGGTTCTTCATGCTGTTCAACCGCCATGAGCGCGCCCTCGAGGGACTGCTCGAGGCCCTCCAGGTCAATCCGGATTTCGGGCGCGCCGCGAGCTGCCTCGGCTACGCCTACGCGATGCTCGGCCGCGACGAGCTCGCGGTGCGTCATTTCGAGCAGGCGGCGCGCAGCGAGCCGGGCAACGCGGCCACGTTCTTCGACCTGGGATTCATCTACGACCGCCAGAACCAGAAGGAGAAGGCGATCGAGGCGTTCGAGCGGGCGGTGGCCCTGAAGCCCACGCTCGACCGCGCGTGGTACGGGATGGGCCTCGCGCATGCCGTGCTCGGCCGCCATGACCGAGCCGCCACCGCTCTCGAGCGTGCGGCGCAGCTGCAGCCGATGAATCCCTACGCCTGGTACAACCTCGGCATGGCCTACGCGGCGCTGGGCGCCCGCGCGAAGCTCGAGCAGACCCACCGGCACCTCGACCGCTTCGACCCGAAGATGGCGCACAAGCTCGCCCACGACGCCTCGCTGGAGGTGGGCTGACGATGCTCCTCGCCGCCGTCATCTTCAAGGGGCTGGTCGAGGTCGCACTCCTGGTGATGGTCGGCCAGGGGATCCTCTTCGTGTTCGCCGGGTCGACCCGCCACCAGAACCTCGTCTATCGGATGTTCGCCACGGTCACCCAGCCGATCATGAAGGCGACGCGCTTCATCACGCCGCGCTTCATCGTCGATCAGCACATCGGGTTCGTCGCTATCCTTCTGTTGGCGGTGCTTTGGGTGGTGGCATTGGCGCTGAAGGTCCACTTCTTCATCGGCCAGGGCGGGGCGCCACCCGGCTGACGTCAATCGTCCGCGGCCGCACGCACCGCGGCGATCTTGGGCAGCGTGAAGCTGAAGACCGATCCGCGCCCGGGCTCGCTCTCGACCCACAGCCTGCCGCCGAAGTGGTCGATGATCTGCCGGCAGATCGCGAGCCCGAGGCCGGTGCCCGCGGGCTTCTCGGTGAGCGTGTCGCCCACCTGCCGGAACTTGTCGAAGATGACGCCCTGGTGCTCGTGGCTGATTCCCGGTCCGTTGTCGCGCACGTCGATGCGCACCTCGCCCGGCGTGTCCGAGAGCCGTACCTCGACCTCGCCCGTCCCCTCGGGACTGAATTTCACGGCGTTGGACAGCAGGTTCTGCATCACCTGCATGATGCGATCGCGAT
>JBBQBW010000669.1:0-1608 GCA_038318025.1 Burkholderiales bacterium
GGTCCGGATCGGCGCTCGCGAGTACGCGGTGGCGCGGGTCGTGGTGCATCCCGACTGGAAACCCAAGGGCCACTCGGACATCGCGCTCCTGCTGCTCAAGACCGCCGTATCGGATGTGGACCCGACGCCCGTGTACCGCGCGACCGACGAGGCGGGCAAGGCGTTGGTGATCGTGGGCTCGGGCTACACCGGGAAGATCGGCGAGAAGCCCTCGAAGGAAAAGTGGGACCGTAAGGCACGGGCGGCGATCAACACCGTGGACAAGCTCGGGCCGCGCACGTTGTTCCTGCGCATCAAGAATGCCGAGGAGGCCTCGGACCTCCAGGGCGCTGCGGCTCCGGGGGATAGCGGCGGCCCGGCGTACATCCAGACCGGTGAGGGCCTGTTCGTGGCGGGCATCGGTTATGTCACCGACGACAGCAATGCCAACGGGATCGTGGGTGACGCGGGCGACTCGGAGGTCTACGCCCGGGTCTCCACCTTCGCCGACTGGATCGAGAAGGCCATGTACGCCGTGGCGCGGGAAGAAGCCGAGGCATTGCTCGGCGAGAAGTAGGCGGACCAGTCCCTTCAGCCCATCCCCTCGATTCTCCACAAACGACTTCCGGCTTTCCTACTTCGCCGGCGCACGCGAGCAAGTAGATTCGTTGGTCAGGCCCATCGGCGCACGACCCGTGGGCAACCGACGAGGAAATCCCATGAAAGAACCGGTCGCGTACGAGGATGCAGTGGAAGTGCTGGAAGCGGACCACAAGGCCGTGAAGAAGATGTTCATCGAATTCGGTGCCCTGTGCGAGGACGCTGCTCCCGCCAAGGACAAACTGGCGCTGGCGCTACGCATCGGCCAGGCGCTCACGGTGCACGCGAAGATCGAGGAAGAGATTTTCTACCCCGCAGTGCGTGAGGCGGTGGGGGATGCGCTGATGGACGAGGCGCTCGAGGAGCACGCCGAGGCCAAGGAAACCATTGCGAAGATCGAGAAGATGAAGGGCACGGAGCCCACCTTCGACGCGACGGTGAAGGCACTCGGCAAGCTCATCGATCAGCACGTGCTGGAGGAGCGCGAGGAGATTTTCCTCAAGGCACGCGTGGCGCCCCTCGACCTGCGCGCGCTGGCCCTCCCGCTCCTGAAGCGCAAGGAGCAGCTGGCTAAGAAGGCCGGCAAGCCGCCCCTGAAGGAGGCCGCATGAAAGCCGTCGTCTACCAGGGTCCGTGGGAAATTTCTGTCGATACCGTGCCGGACGCGAAGATCGAGCGCGCGACCGACGTGCTGGTGAAGATCACCACCACCAACATCTGCGGCTCCGACCTCCACATGTACGAAGGACGCACCGGGATGGAGCCGGGGCGAATCCTCGGCCACGAGAACCTGGGCGAGGGGATCGAGATCGGAGCTGCCGGCGCCCGCGTCAAGGTAGGCGACCGCGTCTGCCTGCCGTTCAACATCGGCTGCGGCTTCTGTGCGAGCTGCGAGCAGGGCCTGAGCGGCTTCTGTCTCACCGTGAACCCGGGCACCGCCGGCGGCGCCTACGGCTTCGCCGGCATGGGTCCCTACAGCGGCGGCCAGGCGGAGTTCCTGCGCGTGCCTTACGGCGATTTCAACTGCCT
>JBBQBW010000670.1:0-1605 GCA_038318025.1 Burkholderiales bacterium
CCTGCTGATCGACGGACAGGACTACTACCGCGCCTTCATGCGCGCGGCGCAGAAGGCCGAGCGCTCGATCATCATCCTCGCGTGGGATTTCGACAGCCGGGTGGTGCTGGATTTCGACGACGACAACCTGCCCACGATAACCCTGGGCGAGTTCCTGAACGGCCTGTGCGAGCGCAACCGCAAGCTGCGCATCCAGATCCTCGACTGGGACTATCCGATGATCTTCGGCACCGGGCGTGAGTTCCCCCTCACCTTCGGCATCACCTGGAAGACGCACCGCCACATCGACTTCCGCTACGACGACACCCATCCCCTCGCCGGCTCCCACCACCAGAAGATCGTGGCGATCGACGACAAGGTCGCCTTCTGCGGCGGCTTCGACCTCACCTCGAGGCGCTGGGATACCCCGGACCACGCGCCCGACGACCCGCGCCGCAAGTGGGAGGACAAGCCCTATCCGCCGTTCCACGACACCATGATCGGCGTGGACGGCGAGGCTGCCGCGGCCCTCGGCGCCATCGCCCGCCAACGCTGGCTGCTCGCCACCAACGAGTCCCTGCGGGTGCTCCCCACCTCCGGCGACCCCTGGCCGAAGGAAATGCCGGTACACGTGAGCGACGCGCACGTGGCGGTCTCGGTGACGGCGCCGCCCCAGGACGGACAAGAGCCGGTGCGGCAGGTCGAGCAGCTCTACCTCGACATGATCGCGCGCGCCAAGCGCTACATCTATATCGAGAACCAGTACTTCACCTCCCAGACCGTGGGAGAGGCGCTCGAGAAGCGCCTGGCCGAGCCCGACGGCCCGGAGATCATCGTCCTCACGCGCCTCCTCTCCCATGGCTGGCTCGAGGAGGTGACCATGACCTACCTGCGCACGCGGCTGGTGCGCCGGCTGCGCGAGGCCGACGTCCATGGCCACCTGCGCGTGTATTACCCGTACCGCCGCGGCCTGCGCGAGGGAACCTGCATCGACCTGCACTCGAAGATCATGATCGTCGACGACGAGTGGCTGCGCATCGGTTCGTCGAACCTCTCCAACCGCTCGATGGCGGTGGACACCGAGTGCGACGTGACCATCGAGGCCCGGGGCGACGCGAAGGTGCGCGCCGCGATCCAGCGCTTCCTCTACACGCTCCTCGCCGAGCACTCGAGCTGCACGGTGGAGGACATCGAGGCCGCCATCGAGGGCAGCCCCTCGCTCGCCAAGGCGATCAAGGGGCTCGGCTGCGACGAGCGGCGCATCACGGACCTGGAGTCCCCGGAAATCGCGGGCAGCGTTCTCGACCTCGCCTCCATCGGCGACCTCGAGACGCCCATCTCCCTCGACGGCCTGGTGCAGGAACTCACGCCGCCCGGCGATTCGGTGCCCACCAGGCGCGGGCGCATGATCCTCGCCGCCGCGCTGGTCGGAGTGATCTCGCTCGCCTTCCTGTGGCGCTACACGCCGCTGTCCGCCGTCGCCACGCCCGAGACCGCAATCGCCTGGGCGCGCACCCTCTCCGACCACTGGTGGGCGCCCTTCATCGTGGTGCTGGCCTATACGCCGGCCAGCATCGTGCTGCTGCCGCGCTGGATCATCACGCTCGCCGCAGTGGTGGCGTTCGG
>JBBQBW010000671.1:0-1602 GCA_038318025.1 Burkholderiales bacterium
GCACGCGGTTGGTGATCCCCGCCACGGCACCGGGCTCGTGCACCACCAGGGGCTTGCCCCACAGGGCCGCCATCATGCCGCCGGGAAATGCGACGTAGCCGCCCATGGAGAGCACCACATCGGGACGCACCGCGAAGATCGCGCGCGTGGCCTGCCAGAAGGAGAGCAGGATGCGCGCCGGGAGGAGCACCCAGGCGGCGAGTCCCTTGCCGCGCACGCCGGTGATGTTCACCTGGGTGAGCGGGTAGCCCGCCTTTGCGACCAGCTGGTTCTCCATGCCGGCGCGCGTGCCCATCCAGTGCACGCGCCAGCCGCGCGACTCGAGCTCCTTGGCGATCGCAATTCCAGGGAACACATGGCCGCCGGTACCGGCCGCCATGATCAGGATGGTGCGCGCGGCGCTCATCGCGACCTCCCCTGCATGAGGTAGCGATTCTCCCAGTCGATCCGCAGCAGGATCGCGAGCGCCATGCAGTTCACCACGATGCCGGTGCCGCCGAACGACAGCAGCGGCAGCGTCAAGCCCTTGGTGGGCAGCAGCCCCATGTTAACGCCCATGTTGATGAACGCCTGCACCGTGAGCCACACGCCGATGCCCTGGGCCACGAGGGCGCCGAAATAGCGCTCGAGGCTCGCCGCCTGGCGGCCCACGGCGAAGGCGCGGTGGACGAGGAAGAGGAACAGGCCAATTACCGTGGCCACGCCGACGAACCCCAGCTCCTCGGCGATCACCGCGAGGAGGAAGTCGGTGTGGGCTTCCGGCAGGTAGAAGAGCTTCTCGATCGAGGCTCCGAGGCCCACGCCGAACCACTCGCCGCGGCCGAAGGCGATCAGCGAGTGCGACAGCTGGTAGCCCTTGCCGAAGGCGTCCGCCCACGGATCCATGAAACCGAGGATCCGCTGCAGGCGGTACGGCGACGAGATGATCAGCACCACGAACGCGGCCGAAAGCAGCACCGCGAGGCCGGCGAAGAGGCGCCAGTTGAGGCCGCCCAGGAACAGGATCGCCATCGCGATCGCGGTCACGACCACCAGCGCGCCGAAGTCGGGCTCGCGCAGCAGCAGTGCGGCAATGAACGTCATCACCGCGAACATCGGCAGGAACCCCTTGCGGAAGTCGTCCATGAACGCGGCCTTGCGCACCGTGTAGTCGGCGGCATAGAGCACCACGAAGAGCTTCATCAGCTCCGAGGGCTGGAAGGTCATGAGGCCCAGCGGGATCCAGCGGCGGCTGCCGTTCACCTCGCGGCCCACGCCGGGGATGAGCACCAGCACCAGGAAGCCGGTGCCGATCATGAAGAGCCACGGGCTCGCCTTCTGCCACACCCACACCGGCACCTTGAAGAGCGCGAACGCCACTCCCAGCCCCACCGCGAGGTAGATGCCGTGGCGCTGCAGGAAATAGGTGGAACGAAAGCCGGTGAAACGCTCGGCTTCGGCCATGGCGATGGACGAGGAGTACACCATCACCAGCCCGATCGCGGCGAGCAGCAGCGCCGACCACACCAACGCCGGGTCGAGGCTGGAATCACGGCGTGCGGGGTTGGGGAGCATCAGATATCTCCCTCTCCCTTGGGAGAGGGGTGGGGAGAGGGTCCCGTA
>JBBQBW010000672.1:0-1600 GCA_038318025.1 Burkholderiales bacterium
GGCGGCCGCCCAGAGCTGGCGCAGCGCGTTGATCCGCGACATGGGCCGCTCCGCCGCAAAACGCGTCCAGTCGCCGACCACGCACTCGTGGCGCGCCGGATCGCTGCTGGTCATGCGCAGGATCGCCGCCTCTCGCGCCGCGGGCTCGGGCGCGGCCACGGTGCGGGCGATGGCCGCGTAGTTGCGCGGCCGCAGGCGGTGGGAGAAGCCGCTGAAGGGAGCGAGGCTCGTATTGATGAGCACCGCGCCCGCGACCTCGCCGGGGTGGCGCAGCGCCCACTCCGTGCACACCATCGCGCCCAGCGACAGCCCCATGAGGTACACCGGGTGCGCGCGGGGATCGAGGCGACGGCGGCAGGCCGCGGCCAACCCCGCCACGCTCGCGGGGGTGGACTCGGCACACCGCGAGCCCGCGCCAGGCAGGTCGAGGGCGACGATGTGCGCTTCGGGATGGAAGGCGCTGAAATCGTCCAGGAACGCACCCCAGTGGCGCGACTCTCGTGCCCAGCCGCGCAGGAAGATCCAGCGCTGTCTCACGCGGCGGGGTACCACTGGTCGCGGGCGGCGCGGTCATGCTGCGCGCGCCCCTCGCCGTCCGGCAGCCATTGGCGCCAGGTCTGGGCGGCGCGGCACAGGAAGCCCATCCACACGAGGTGGTTGCGGCGCACGCGGGCCCGCCGGTCGGGCGGCAGCGGATTGAAGATCCCCAGCCGCGAGAAAATCTGCCGCGGGCTCTTGCGGATCCAGCGCCACGATCCCAGCTCGAGGGTGAGCGGGAGGAACACTCCGTCCCGGGCTGCGGGCTCGAGTGCGAGGTAGTCCCAGAGGTCGCCGTGGGTGAGGTATTGCAGCGACTGCGGCTCGAACACGTACGCGTGGTGCGGGTAGGTGCCGTCGAGGAGCCGCATCAGCGCGTGCACCTCGGCCATGCGTTCGAAGGGCGCGCGCGTATGGGCGTGGGGAAACCAGATGCGGTCGCGCATGCCGAAGCCCGAGTGGCAGTCGAGGGCGAGCGCGAAGGGCCGTCCGAGGAGCTCGCCGCGCACCAGCTCGCAGAGCGCGCGGCTCTCGGCCTCCATCGCGGCACCGGGCGCTCCGCGGTACCAGGGCAGGCTCGGGGTGAGCCGCTGCCCGCCCAGGAGGAAGGCCACGCGTTCGCGCGAATCGAGCGGCGCGTTGCGCATCAGGTCCACGCCGTTGCCGTTGGCGCGCGTGCGCCGACACATGCCGGCGGGATTGACCATCGGCATGAAGACGAGCCGCAGGCCCTCAAGCTGGCGGTGCAGCTGCTCGTCCCAGTGCAGCCGCGCCACGAGCGAGCCGAGGAAGGACAGGACCACCTGGCTGCCGATTCGCTCGAGCCCGTGCACGCCGCCCACGAAGGCGACCGCCGGGGCGCGCGGGTCGCGGCTGCCCAGGGTGACCACCGGCACCGGCAGCTTCCCGTGAGGACCGTCGACCTCGCAGGCGCTGCGTGCCTCGAGCGCGGTGCCGCCCGCCTCGAGGATGCGTTCCAGTTCGTCCAGCTCGGGCAGTGCGTCGCGGGGCATGCGTCGAGCATAGCCCACGCGCGCGCGTTCGGGCGCCCGGCGAGGCGCCC
>JBBQBW010000673.1:0-1596 GCA_038318025.1 Burkholderiales bacterium
GCGCGCATCACCTCGGGCTTCATCGTGTCCACCGACACCGCAACGCCCTCCCGGGCGAGGGCCGCCACGATCGGGATCACCCGGGCCAGCTCCTCGTCCAGGGACACGGGATCGGCGCCCGGCCGGGTGGACTCCCCGCCCACGTCCACCAGCGCCGCACCCTGGTCGCGAAGCTTCAGGGCCTGCTCGATGGCCCGGGACGCTTCGAGGAAGCGCCCGCCGTCCGAGAACGAATCGGCGGTGACGTTCACGATGCCCATCACGATCGGGCGGCTGGAGGCGAAGGGGTTCATCCGGAAGCGCTCAAGGAAAAGGGGTGGCCGTAGCCACCCCTTCCCGACTGCTCGATGCGCCCTGGCTTCAGCCTTCCGCGGCGGGCGCCGGGCTCGGCGCCACCGTGGTGCCGCTGTCCGCAGGCGGCGTGCCGCCCGCGGGCTGCTTCGGCGCCGCCGGCTTCGGCGGACGCGGCGGGCGGCCCTGCATGATGTCCTCGATCTGGTGCGCGTCGATGGTCTCGAACTCGAGCAGCGCCTTGGTCATGGCCTCGACCTTGTCGCGGTTCTCCTCGAGGAGGCGGCGCGCCAGCGCGTACTGGCCGTCGATGATGTTGCGCACCTCGCGGTCCACCGACTTCAGGGTCTCTTCCGACATGTTCTGGTGCGTGGTGACCTGGCGGCCGAGGAACACCTCGCCCTCGTTCTCGCCGTACACCATCGGTCCCATGTCCGACATGCCCCACTCCGTGACCATGCGGCGCGCCATTTCGGTGGCGCGCTTGAAGTCGTTGGAAGCGCCGGTCGTCATCTGGTTCATGAACAACTCTTCCGCGATGCGGCCACCGAAAAGCACGGCGATGTTGTTCAGGAGGTAATTGCGGTCATAGCTGTAGCGATCCTCGACCGGGAGCTGCATCGTCACACCCAGCGCCCGGCCGCGCGGGATGATCGTGACCTTGTGCACCGGATCGGTCTTGGGCAGCAGGCGTGCCACGATGGCGTGGCCGCTCTCGTGGTAGGCCGTGTTCTTGCGCTCCTCCTCGGGCATCACCATCGAGCGGCGCTCGGCACCCATGATGACCTTGTCCTTGGCGCGCTCGAAGTCGTCCATGTCCACCAGGCGCTTGGTGCCACGCGCGGCGAAGAGCGCCGCCTCGTTCACCAGGTTCGCGAGGTCGGCGCCCGAGAAGCCGGGGGTGCCGCGCGCGATGATCGACGCGTCGACGTCCGGCGCGATCGGGACCTTGCGCTTGTGGACCAGCAGGATCTGCTCGCGGCCGCGGATGTGCGGCAGCGGCACGACCACCTGGCGGTCGAAGCGGCCCGGGCGCAGCAGCGCCGGGTCGAGCACGTCGGGGCGGTTGGTCGCCGCGATGACGATGACGCCCGAGGCGCCCTCGAAGCCGTCCATCTCCACCAGCAGCTGGTTCAGGGTCTGCTCGCGCTCGTCATTGCCGCCGCCCATGCCCGCGCCGCGCTGGCGGCCGACCGCGTCGATCTCGTCGATGAACACGATGCAGGGGGCGTTCTTCTTCGCCTGCTCGAACATGTCGCGCACGCGGGCCGCGCCCACGCCGACGAACATCTCGACGAAGTCGGA
>JBBQBW010000674.1:0-1595 GCA_038318025.1 Burkholderiales bacterium
GGGTCGGGCACCGGCACCGCGGAGAGCAGCGCCTCGGTGTAGGGATGCTTCGGGTTGGAGTACAGCTGCCGCGCCGGCGCGATCTCGACGATGCGCCCCAGGTACATCACCGCCACCCGCGTGCTGATGTGCGCCACCACCGAGAGGTCGTGGGCGATGAAGATGTAGGTGAGGTCGAGTTTGTGCTGCAGCTCGTCGAGCAGGTTGATCACCTGCGCCTGGATCGAGACGTCGAGCGCCGACACCGGCTCGTCGCAGATCACCAGCCGCGGCGACACGGCGAGCGCGCGGGCGATGCCGATGCGCTGCCGCTGGCCGCCGGAGAACTCATGGGGATAACGCCGCGCGTGGGCCGCCGCGAGCCCCACCGACTCCAGCAACTCCGCCACGCGGTCGTTGTGAATGCTCGAGCTCGCCGCGAGGCCGTGGATGGTGAGCGCCTCGCCGACGATGGCGCCGACCGTCATGCGCGGGTTGAGCGACGCGAACGGGTCCTGGAAGATGATCTGCATCTCGCGGCGCAGGCGCTGGAGATCTCCGCCCTCGAGGGTGGTCACCTCGCGGCCGTCGAAGCGCACGCTGCCGGAGGTGGGCTCGATCAACCGCAGGATGCAGCGGCCAGTGGTGGATTTGCCGCAGCCGGATTCGCCCACCAGCCCCAGCGTTTCCCCGCCGCGCACGTCGAAGCTCACGCCGTCGACGGCGTGGACGCGCTCGACCTCGCGCGAGAAGACGCCGCCCTTCACCGGGAAATGCTTCACCAGGTCGCGCACCTGCAACAGCGGCGCGTTGCCTTCGGATGCGGTCGCGGCCGGTAGGGGGAGCGCGGCGCTCATGCGAGCACGCAGGCGACCTTGTGTCCGATCACGACCTCGCGCAACGGCGGGGTCGCCGCGCGGCACACGTCCATCGCGTGGGGGCAACGCGAGGCGAAGCGGCAGCCGAGCGGCGGGTCGAGGAGGCTGGGGACGACGCCGGCGATGGCGTCGAGGGTGCGGCGCCGGCGGGAGATTGGGTCCCCGCCTTCGCGGGGATGACCGCTCGCGTCCTGACCGCCCGCGTCCTGACTGTCCGCGAGCTTGGGGATCGACCGGATCAACCCCTGCGTATACGGATGCCGCGGCGAGGCGAAAAGCTCGCGTACCGAGGCTTCCTCGACCACGTGCCCCGCGTACATCACCACCACGCGCTGGGCGGTTTCGGCAATCACGCCCATCGCGTGGGTGATCAGCAGCACCGCCATGCCGAGGCGCGCCTTGAGCTCGTCCATCAGCTCGAGGATCTGCGCCTGGATGGTGACGTCGAGCGCCGTGGTGGGCTCGTCGGCGATCAGCAGCTTCGGGTTGCAGGAGAGCGCCATGGCGATCATTACCCGCTGGCGCAAGCCGCCGGAGAACTGGTGCGGGTAGTCGCGCACGCGCTTGGCGGGGTTGGGGATCTTCACCAACTCCAGCATCTGCGCCGCACGATCCAGCGCCGCGCGCCGCGACAGCCCCTCGTGCAGCCGCAGCACCTCCCCGATCTGCTCGCCCACGGTGTAGACCGGGTTGAGCGACGTCATCGGCTCCTGGAACACGATGGCGATCTCGCGGGCG
>JBBQBW010000675.1:0-1593 GCA_038318025.1 Burkholderiales bacterium
CAACGACGCCACGGCCTGGCGGCTGGAGGACGGCCGCTGGTGGCTGTTCTCGGGGCGGCGTGCCGACGCGGACTGGATCGGCGCGCGCTCCCGCCCTCGGCTGCGCTCGGGCGAACACGCGGTGCTCGCGTTGCAGGGGCCCGCGAGCGGCGCGATCCTGGCGCGCTTCGCCGGGGTGGACCTGGTCCGCTCGCTGCGCTATTTCGGGCTCGCCGCGTTCCGGGCGGCGGGGTGCTCCGGGCACGTCGGCCGCATCGGCTACAGCGGCGAGCTGGGATACGAGATCGTCGTGGGCGCGCGGGACGAAGCCGTCCTGAGGGGCGCGCTGCTCGATGCGGGAGGCGTGCACGGCCTGCGAGAATGCTCCTTCGCGGCCGCCGACAGCCTGCGCATCGAGTCGGGCTACCTGCTCTTCGACCGCGAGATCACCGGGCGCGAGCGCCCCGCGGAGCTCGGCCTCGGGCGCCTGGTCGAGCGCCGCGCATGGGCGCGCGAAACGCCGCGGCAGCGGCTGGTGGGGTTGGAGATCGACGTGGAGCCGGCCCGCACACGCGGGTGGCTGCCCGCCGCCCGAGTCACGAGCGAGTGCGACTCGCCGATCCTCGGGCGCCGGCTCGGCCTGGGCTTCGTGGGCGCGGAAGACCGCAGCCCCGGCACGCGTGTGGCGCTCCAGGACGGCCGCGCCGCCCGCGTGGCGCGCCTTCCGTTCTATGACCCGCCGCGCGGACGGCCGCGCGCTACGCCGCTTTAGCCTGGAGGAAGCGCTCGGCCGAGCCGATGGTGTTGCACAGGAGCATGGTCACGGTCATCGGCCCCACGCCGCCGGGCACCGGGGTGATGTACGAGGTCTTGAGGCGCACCGTCTCGAACTCGACGTCGCCAAGCAGCCGCCCGTCGGGCAGCCGATTGATGCCCACGTCGATCACCACCGCGCCGGTGCGCACCATGGGCGCGGTCACGAGGTTCGGCTGGCCCGCTGCCACCACGAGGATGTCGGCGGCGATGGTGAACTGCGCGAGGTCACGCGTCTTCGCGTGGCAGATCGCCACCGTCGCCTCGCGCTGAAGAAACATGAGCCCCAGGGGCTTGCCGACGATGTTGGAAGCGCCCACCACGGTGACGTTCTGCCCGGCGACCGGGATGCCGCTGCGATCGAGCAGGCACATCACGCCAAAGGGCGTGCACGGCGGGAAGACCGTGCCCCCCGCCACCAGCCCGCCCACGTTGTAGAGATGGAAGCCGTCGACGTCCTTGTCCGGCGAGATGGTCTCGAGGACCTTGCGCACCGAGATCTGCGGGGGCAGCGGGAGTTGCACCAGGATTCCGTGGCAGGCAGGATCGGCATTCAGCGCCGCGATGCGCTCCAGCACCTGCGACTCCGCGGTGTCGGCCGGGTAGAGGAACTGCTCGGAGCGGATGCCCATCTCGGCCGAGGCGCGCAACTTGTTGCGCACGTACACCCTGGAGGCCGGGTTGTCGCCCACCATGATCACCGCGAGGCCGGGAGGCGAACCCAGCGCGTTCAATCGGTCGGCACGCACCTTCCACTCCGCGCGCACCTCGCGGGCAATCGCATTGCCGTCGATGATCTTC
>JBBQBW010000676.1:0-1592 GCA_038318025.1 Burkholderiales bacterium
GTCGAAGACGCGCTTCAACTCGTGGGGGAACTCGCCTTCCATCATCACGCGCTGCTGGCGCAGCCGGAAGAACTTCGGCAGGTGCTCGAGCTCGATCGGGCAGGCGGCCTCGCAGTAGCCGCAGGTGGTGCACGACCACAACGTCTCCTCCCCGATCACGCCGGGGACGAGGGCGGGCAGCGCGCTCGCGTTGCCGGCCACGATCGCCGCGCGTTGCTCCAGCAGGTGGTGCTTCACGCTGTCGTTGACCCACTTGAGCGAGAGCGGCTTGCCGGTGAGGAACGTGGGGCACGCGTCCTTGCAGCGGCCGCACTCGGTGCAGGTGAACGCGTCCAGGCCCTCCTTCCAGGTGAGGTCGAGCGCGCTCCTCGCGCCCACGCGCATGTCCGCCGCATCGTCGCCCGCCATCGCCGCCTCGAGATCCACGGTGGGCACACGGTTGGCCGGGCCGCCGCGCCGGAAGTAGAGCGCGGGCAACGCCGTCACGATGTGGAAATGCTCGCCCAGGGGCAGGATCACGAGGAACGCGAGCACCGTGACCATCTGGGTCCAGTAGGTGATCTGGTAGCCCGCGGCGAGCGCCGGCAATGGCAGGCCCGCCGCCAGCGAGGCGAGCGCGCCGCCCACGAAGGCGAAGCCGCGCTCGTGCGCGATGCCGGGCACGCTGGCCGAGAGCAGCGCGAAGCGGAATGCGTCGAAGGCGAAATCGGTGAGCATGATCACCACGATCAGCCCGAGGATGAGGAGCGCCTCGCGATTGCGCTCGAGCCGCCGCGGCTTGACCACCAGGCGCCGGTAGAGGGCGTAGCCGCACGCTGCCAGCACCACCACCTCGACCCCGTCCTTGAACGCGGCGAAGGCGCCCCCGGCGGCCCCCGGGATCGTCACGGCCTCGTCGTAGCCGATGGCGAAGAGCTGCAGCTTGCGAACCAGCAGCGCGAGGAAGCCGAGGAAGATGGCGGCATGCATGAGCCCCGGGCGCCATTCGCCGCGCACCATGCGCGACTGCAGGAGCCCGTTCACCAGCAGGGATTTCAGGCGCGCGCCCGGATCGTCCCAGCGGGATTCCGGGGCGAGCCTTGCGACGATGCCGAGCTTGCGTGCCGCGAGGGCGCCGAACGCCGCGAAGGCGCCCAGCAACAGGAGCGTGATGCCGAGCGGGCTCAGAAGCGGTAGGTCACGAGCCCGTAGATGATGTTGGCCTTGTACTGCGGGTTCGCGTAGAGGCCGGTCAGGTAACTGTCGGCGCGGTTGGCCGCGGGAATCGTGTTGCGATAGCCCTCGTAGCCCGCGTCGTCGAAGGTGAACCTTTCGTGCGCATAGCCGCCCGTGATCGACACCTTCTTGTCGAGCTCGAAGACCGCGCGCACGTTCAACGAGGTGCGCTTCGTGTCGTCATAGAGCGAGATCGGCACCGGGTAGGTGGGCGAGGTCACCGCCTGCTGCGAGGCGAAGTCCACGCTGCCGTCGGTCTTGTACTGCATCGCGGACACCTTGAGCATCAGGCGCGGCATCACCGGCACCTCGACCGCCACGCCGAATGCCCAGTTGCGGTCCTTGGCGGTGCCTTCCCAGTTGTAGTTGGTCGCCGT
>JBBQBW010000677.1:0-1573 GCA_038318025.1 Burkholderiales bacterium
TCACCGCGATCGCGTGCGACGCGGCACCGCCGAGGCCGTGGCGAATGGAGTTGCTCAGCACCTCGTCCAGCAGCACGTGGATCGCGTTGGCGTCGTCGTCCGCGAGGCCATGCCGGACCTGGAACTCGGCCACCAGTTCCATGGCGCGGCGAATCTCCTTCAGTTGGCTGTCGATCACCAAGTGCATCGCGTCGCCCGCCCCCAAAAAGGGTTGTCTGGACACCGGGATGATAGACGGGCATTCTGCGCGTGTCTTGGGCAGAGAAGAAAGACAACCATGGACGAAACCACCATCACCCACGAAGACATCGGCGAGGACCTGCGCCGGATCGTGATCGCGGGGCGCCTCGATACGCCGGGGACGGATGAGATCTCCCCAAGCCTCCATCAGCTGGCGGCGGCGCCCTTCCGCAGTGTGATCGTCGACCTGTTCGCCGTGCCGTTCGCCGCATCGAGCGCCATCGGCCAGCTGATCTCCACCGCCCAGGAGGTGAAGGCCCGCGGGGGGCACATGGTGCTGCTCGCCAGTGGAACCTCGGCGGTGATGGCCACCCTCAAGATGGGGGCCATCGACCGGGTGATTCCCGTCTACCAGTACCCACACGAGGCCCACGCGGGCGCGCTGCGGGGGTTCTAGGCGCCGTCGCTGGCGCTCCTGGGACTGAATGCCTCCTGCCCCGCGCGCAATCCCTCCGCGATCGCGAGGCAGGTCCTCACCGGGCCGGGAACCGCCCGATCGAGAACGCCGCGATCGGCAAATCCGTCGTGCCGGTCGTCACCAGGTCCGCGATGATCCGCCCCACGATCGGGCCCAGCTGGAAGCCGTGCGCGGAGTATCCGAACGAATGCCACAGGTTCTCGGACGTCCCGGAGGCGCCGATCACCGGGATGTCGTCGGCCACCATCCCCTCGATGCCGGCCCACGCGCGCACGATGTCGGCGCCCGCCATGCGCGGAAAGAGGTCGATCGCGGTGCGCGCGTTGAGCGCGAGCTTCCGGTAGTCGAGCGTCGTGCGATGGGTGTCGAGGTCCGCCGTGCCGCGCTGGCCACCGCCGATCATCACCGTGCCGTTGGGATACTGCTTGAAGGACAGCGGCCGGTGGGTCGCGCCGACGATCGGCCTCACGAACGGCGCCACGGGCGCGGTGATGGCGAGCATCAGCGCGGTGGGCTCCATCGGTACCGGCTCGCCCAGCTGCGCGGCGATGCGGCCTGCCCAGGCCCCGGCGGCATTCACCAAGTGCGCCGCCTCGAAGGTGCCGGCGTCGGTCGCGATGCGCCACATGCCAGCTTCGCGCCGCAGCGTGTCGGCGCGCACACCCTCGTGGAACCCGACGCCGAGGGACGCCGCCTTGCGGCGAAACGCGAGCGTGGTGCGGAATGGAAGCGCCGCGCCATCCCGGCGCGAGACGATGCCGCCTACGGCGTGGGGCGCCAGCGCCGGCAGCAGCTCGCGCAGCTCGTCGCGGCCGATCAGCTCCTCGTGGTAGAAGCCGAGCGCCCGGACCTGCGCCACGCGCTCGCGCAGGCGCGCGAGGTCCTCCTCGCTCTCGGCCACCTTCACCTGGCCCG
>JBBQBW010000678.1:0-1573 GCA_038318025.1 Burkholderiales bacterium
ATCGCGCGCCAGCTGGGCGTGACTCCCGGGAACCTGGTGCTGGGCAACGGCTCGAACGACGTGCTGGAGCTGGTGGCCCGCGCGTTCCTCACCCGCGGCGATTCCGCCATCTACTCGCAGCACGCCTTCATGGTGTACCCGCTGGTGGTGCAGGCGATCGGCGCCACCGGCATCGAAGTGCCGGCGCGCGGCTACGCCACCGACCTCGACGCCATGGCAGGCGCGGTGCGCCCCGACACGAAGCTCGTGTTCGTCGCCAACCCCAACAACCCCACCGGCACGTTCACGCCGTGGGAGGAGCTCGAGCGCTTCGTCGCGAAGCTGCCGCGCCACCTGCTGGTGGTGTTCGACGAAGCCTATGGCGAGTACCTTCCGGCGCACCTGCGCTCGCCCACGCCCGGCTGGCTCGGCCGCTACCCGAACCTCGTGGTGTCGCGCACGCTCTCGAAGGCGTTCGGCCTCGCGGGGCTGCGCGTGGGCTACGGGGTCGCCGACCCGCAGGTGGCCGAGGTGATGAACCGCGTGCGCCAGCCGTTCAACGTGAACCACCTCGCGATGGTGGCGGCGCTCGCGGCGCTGGAAGACCACGAGTTCATCGCCCGGAGCCGCGAAGTGAATGCGCAAGGGCTCGAGCAGCTCGCCGCAGGCTTCAAGCGCCTCGGGCTCGAGTTCATCCCCTCGTACGGCAACTTCATCACCGTGCGCGTGGGCGAGGCCGACCGCATCTATCGCGCGATGCTGGCCGAGGGCGTGATCGTGCGCCCGATCGCCGGCTACGGCATGCCCGAGCACCTGCGGGTGACCGTGGGCCTCCCGGAGCACAACGAGCGCTTCCTGGCCGCGCTCGGGCGCGCGCTGAAGCGGGGCTAGCGCCGCGTGCGACGCATCCGCCGCCTCGCCCTCGTCGGGGTAGGCCTCGTGGGCGGCTCGCTCGCGATGGCGCTGCGCCGCGCGGGCGTGGCCTCGGCCATCGCGGGCTACGACCGCGATCCCGCGGCCCTGGAACGCGCCTCCTCGCTGGGCGTGATCGACACCGCCGCGGACTCGGCGCGAGAGGCGGCCGAGGGCGCCGACCTGGTGGTGGTCGCGGTCCCGGTGCGCGCCATCGGCCCCGTGCTGCACGACGTGGGGCCAGCGCTGGGCCCCCAGGCGGTGGTGACCGACGTGGGCAGCACCAAGTCCGACGTGGTCGCCGTCGCGCGCCACGAGCTGCGCGAGCGCTTCCCGCGCTTCGTGCCCGGCCATCCCATCGCCGGGCGCGACTCGAGCGGCGTGGACGCCGCCACGGCCGACCTCTTCAAGGGCGCGCGCGTGGTCCTTACCCCGGCCGCCGACACCGCCCCCGACGCGGTGGAAGTGGTGCGCGCCTGCTGGGAGGCGGCCGGAGGGCGCGTGGCGGTGCTCGCCGACGCCGACCACGACCGCATCTTCGCCGCGGTGAGCCACCTGCCCCACCTCCTCGCCTTCGCGCTGGTCTCGGAGATCACCGCGCGCGAGAACTCCGCCGAGCTCTTCGGCTTCACCGGCGGCGGGTTCCGCGACTTCACGCGCATCGCCGCGAGCTCGCCCGAGA
>JBBQBW010000679.1:0-1564 GCA_038318025.1 Burkholderiales bacterium
CGCGCGACGTGGTCGAGCGCGTGCTCGGGGCGCCGTGATCCCGAGGCGTCCCTGATGCCGATCGAGCGCCATCGTTGGGTTCACGTCGCGGCCAGGGGCCGCGCGCCGGTCGTCGCTGGATGCGCGGAAGAATGGCGCGAGGCGGTGAACTGCTGGCTTGCGTGCGGCATTCCCCTCGTCGCGCGCGCACGCCAGACCGGCGAGGCCTCGCACCTGCAGGGCGTGGGCCTGTGCCTGCCGCGCGCCAAGGGCAAGGCACGCGTGGCGCTCGCCGTGGACCCCTCGGATATCTCGCGGGTCGATGAGCCCGTCGCGCTGCGCGACGTGGCGGGAATCCTCGCCCCCGCCGCCACGCGCGTCGCGCGAGAGCTCGTGACCGCAGGTGAGGCGCTCGGCTTCGAGGCGCGCGCGTTCGGCTCCGCGGCGTGGCAATGGCGCACGGGCGAGGACTATCTCGATGCCGGCTCCGACCTCGATCTCCTCGCCGCGCCTGGCGACCGCCGTGCGCTGGATGGGTGGCTCGCGGCCCTCGCGCGGATCGACGGGCAATCGCCGATGCGCCTCGATGGCGAGGTGGAGACGCCGGACGGCGAAGCCGTCAACTGGCGCGAGCTGGCGGGTGGCGCGCGCACGGTGCTGGTGAAGTCCCGCGGCGGCGCGCGGCTCATGGACTGCGCTCTGATCCGCGAGCGGTTCCCGTGATCTGCGCCACCTCGAGCGTCCGCGGCATCGCCATCGACACTCGCGCCATCGGCCGCGCCGCGGTGCGCGCCCTGATCGCGGAGCTCGCCACCTTTCCCAAGCCGGGGTTGGTGAGCCTCGTGGACTGCGGCAGCCACGCCGACATGGACGCGGGCCATTTCGTGCGCAGTGCCGCTTCACTGCGCCGTTACTACGCAGCGATCGCCCATGCCGGGGCCGACGGCGCCGATTTCGCACAACTGCGGCGCCTCGCCGTGACGGCCGAGGTCGCGATGCTGCGGGCCACAAATGGCGCGAACACCCACCGCGGCGCGATCTTCTCGGTGGGCCTGCTCGCCGCTGCCGCGGGAGCCCGTCTTGCCCGGCCCCATGGCGTGCAATGCCTCGGTACGATCGCACGCGAGCGCTGGAGCTCCGGCATCGCCGAGCATCGCCGCGATGCCGGGAGCCACGGGGCCGCGGTCACGCGGCGCCATGGCGCCGGGGGCGCGCAGGCGGAGGCCGCGGCCGGCTTTCCTTCCCTCTACGACGTGGCGCTTCCCGCCTATCGGGCGGTAATCGGCGCGGGGCTGCCCGAGGAGGCGGCGGCGGTGCAGGCATTCTTCGCGCTCCTCGCGACCGTGACCGACACCAACCTGCTCCACCGCGGCGGCGCGACGGGGCTTGCCTTCGCGCAGCGCACCGCGCATGGCTTCCTCGCGGCCGGTGGCGTCTTCGCCGACGATTCCCGGGCGCGCGCGTTGGCGGCGCACCGAGCGTTCGTCGCGCGCAACCTGAGCCCCGGGGGCTGCGCGGACCTGCTCGCCGCCTGCCTCTTCGTGGCGGCCGTGGAGCGGTGACCGGTGGCGGACTACGCCCTGCT
>JBBQBW010000680.1:0-1554 GCA_038318025.1 Burkholderiales bacterium
CGGTGGTGTGGTACCTGAACAAGGGCCGCGCCCAGCTCCAGGCCGCGGCGGCTCCGCCCCCGACGCCCCAGGCCACCGACGACGTGCTTGGCGACATGGCGCTGCGCGAGGGGCTTTACGCCTCGCTCGGAGTGATGGTGAACTTCGTGGGTCCGTTCAGCCGGGTCTGGGAGATCGGCCAGCGCCTGGCAGGCGCTGAGCCTTCCCCCGAGGAGCTGCCGCGGCGAGCGCAGGCGCGCTTGCTCTGGAAGGCGCTCCTCGAGGGCGATTGGGCCCACGGGAAGCGTACCTACGACGCCGACGAGGGCGGGATGATGCGCTACCAAGCGCCGTCGGATGCCGTGATGCTGGTGCTCCTGCTCCAGGCGGGGGGCTATACCAGCGCCGCCGATCGCCTCGCCAGCCAGCTGCAGCAGAAGCGCAAGAGCGGCACCAGCATCTCGGCACGCGAGACCGCCCTCATCACCTCGCTGCCCGCCGCGCTGGAGGCTGAAGACCGCGAAGGGGTCGCCGCGGTGTTGAAGCTCACGACGGAGAAGGGCAGCCCCGCGACGCTGAAGCAGATCGCGATGGCGGCGCTGTTCCACGCTTATCGAGCGCGCAAGGATCCGGAGCGCGCGCGCCGCGCGGCGCACGCGTTGTGGTCCGAGGCCGAATCCGCCCGCCAGCAGCTGCGTGCCATGGGCGATCGCACTTTCGGTGCCGACACGGCCGCGGTTTCCGGCAGCCGCGTCGCCGCGCGCGAGACGGCTCCCGTCAGGGAGAAGGCAGCCGTCGCGCGCTGAGCGGTCGCATCAGGGCCAGGTGGGGACCATGTCACCACCGGACGCCAGCACCAGCTCCAGGTCGTTCAGCAGCCGAATCTCGGACGCCGCCTGCGCGGCGTCCGCCTTGGCCTGCTCCTGCTCGTTCCCCCGCGACGCTTCGCCCGATTTTCCGAATTTGTCCATGTGATGCTCCTTTGGTGGGTTGAGGGACCGGCTTGGTCCGCGCTAATTATTGCTAAAGTTAATTGACGTTGCAAGTAAAATAAACGAACATATGCGGTATGGATCCGATGGAAGCCGCGCTGCGAAGCTATCTCGAGTCGAACCGCGAGCGCCCCATCCGGCCGGGGGAGCTTTGCGCGGCCCTGGCGGTAGGCGAGCGTCGCTTGCGCCGCCTCTTCGCCGTCGTCTATGGGGAAACTCCCAACCAGTTCCTCCGCTGCCACCGGCTGCGCCTCGCGCGACAGCGCCTGCAGGACGGCCAGGAAGATCGCGTCACGGACGTCGGCATGCGGTACGGTTTCTTCGACCTCGGACGGTTCGCCTCCCAATACCGCGCTCTTTTCGACGAGCTGCCGTCGGAAACCCTGCGTCGCCACCGCGCGGCCGGCGACTAGGGCCAGGCCATGGGCGCGGACAACACCATCTATGCGGCGCTGGCGTGGCTCGTGGTCTTCCTCGTCGTGCTGGTGCCGGGTTATGCCGGCTACATGCGCGAGCGCCGGCAGAGGAAGCGCGTCGAGCAGCAGGTCATCGAGATCGCGGAAAGCCTTCCCGGCGCGGTGTT
>JBBQBW010000681.1:0-1552 GCA_038318025.1 Burkholderiales bacterium
ATTGGCGCGCGCGAGGATGACGCCCCCGCGAGGACCGCGCAGCGTCTTGTGCGTCGTCGAGGTGACCACATCGGCATGCGGCAGCGGATTCGGATACGCGCCTGCCGCGACGAGGCCGGCCACGTGGGCCATGTCCACGAAGAAATACGCATCGACCTGCTTCGCGATCGCGGCCATGCGAGCCCAGTCGATGGCGCGCGAGTACGCGGAGAATCCGCCGATGAGCATCTTCGGCCGGTGTTCGAGGGCGAGGCGTTCGATCTCGTCGTAGTCGATCAGGCCGCTCGCGGGATCGATGCCGTACTGCACCGCGTTGAACAGCTTGCCGGAAAAGTTGACCTTCGCGCCGTGGGTGAGATGACCCCCATGCGCGAGGCTCATGCCGAGGATGGTGTCGCCGGGCTTGAGCAGCGCGAGATAGACCGCGGCATTGGCCTGCGAACCGGAATGCGGCTGCACATTCGCGTAGTCGGCGCCGAAGAGTTCCTTGACGCGCGCGATGGCGAGGTTTTCCGCGATGTCCACGTACTCGCAACCGACGTAATAGCGCTTCCCCGGATACCCCTCGGCGTATTTGTTGGTGAGCACGGTTCCCTGCGCGGCGAGGACGCGGGGGCTCGCGTAATTCTCCGAGGCGATCAGTTCGACGTGGTCTTCCTGGCGCTGGACCTCGCTGGCGATCGCGGCTGAGAGCTCGGGATCGAACACCTCGAGTGGCGAAAATGTCCTGAACATTCGGAACCCCAAGCTGGCCGGCCGGTTATCTTAGCCGCTGGCCCATCCGGAGCGTTCCGTTGACCGCAACTCCTTCCCCGGCCGCCGGGGCGCTCGAATGGATGGCCTACGCGCACGCCCGTTTCACGGTGTTCGATTTCACCGCTGGCCACGCGGCGCTCGAGGAAACCATCGTGCGCGATCCCGGGTTCCTGCCGGCGCGCTGGGCACGCTTCCAGATTCCGCATGCGCCCGCGCATGCCAGCGACGCGGACCTCGCCGCGTTCCGCGAACGCTGGCGTGCGGGTGTGGCGGAGTTTGCCGCAATCGACTGGAACGAGCCGCGCTTTCGTCGGCAGATCTGGGGATGCGTGGGCCAGTGCACCGCGTTTTACCGGCATTACCTGGGCGACGATGCGACCGCCGACCAGCGTGACTACGGCGCCCTGGTGACCCGCATGATGGAGAGCCTGGCCGGCCCGATCCGCAGCCCTTCGCCTCCGGCGAGATCGCGGCTGCGGGTGGCATACATCAGCGCCTACACCTGGGAACACACCGTTGCACGGCTGTTTGGACCGCTGTTCACCCGGCTCGACCGTGCACGTTTCGATACCCACCTGCTGCAACTCGATCCTGCCACGGATACCGTGACGGACGGCCTCGTGGCGGGCTTCGGCGAAACGCACCGGGGGCCGCGCGAAGCCAACGCGTGGTGCCAGCGGCGCGTGCAGCTGGCCCCCCCCCACAACGGCAACACCGACCACCGCCGGCCACCCATGCCGCCCGGGCGCGCCACCCAGCCGGGTGCACCCCCCCCAAGCGGGCGGTGGGGGCACCC
>JBBQBW010000682.1:0-1547 GCA_038318025.1 Burkholderiales bacterium
GCGAAGAACGCGATCCTGATCGTGGAATTCGCCCGCGAGCTGGAGCTCACCGGCCGCTCGCCCCTCAACGCCGCGATCGAGGCGGCGCGCCTGAGGATGCGCCCGATCCTCATGACCTCGATCGCCTTCGTGATGGGCGTCCTGCCGCTGGTGTTCAGCGTCGGCGCCGGCTCCGAAATGCGCCAGGCGATGGGCATCGCGGTGTTCGCCGGGATGATCGGCGTCACCGCCTTCGGCCTCTTCCTCACCCCCGTGTTCTACGTGCTGTTGCGTGGCCTCACCGGAAACCGTGCCCTCAAGCACCACGGCCCGGTCCCGCAGCTCGCCACTGGAGATGACTGACATGAAACTCGCGAACCTCACCGCGGCCCTGCTGCTCGCCGGCTGCGTCTCGGTGCCCGCCATCGACCCGGCGCTGCTGCCGGCGAAGGCCGACACCTTCCGCGAAGCCCAACGCGATGCTCGCACCTTCGCCGCGCCCCAGGCCGAGGGAGCGTGGTGGCGCGCATTCAACGATCCCGTGATGGCCTCGCTGGTCGAGCGCTCGCTCAGTGCGAACAACTCGATCCATGTCGCCGCGGCGCGCCTCGCCCAGGCCCGGGCGCTCGCTCGCTCCACCGACGCCCAGCGCATGCCGCAGCTGGGAGTCGGGGCGGGCGCCGCCCGGTTTTCGGACCTGTCGACCGGACAGCGCGCCACCACGGCAGGCACGGCCGGCGCAAACCTCTCCTACGAGATCGACCTTTTCGGGCGTCTCGCCGAGGCGACGCGCGCGGCCAGCCTCGATGCGCAGAGCCGCGAGGCGCTGCTCGCCTCGACGCGGCTGCTGGTGCAGGCCGAGGTTGTACAGTCGTACCTGCTGCTGCGGGCCCTCGATACCGAGCGCGCCCTGGTGCGCGACACCGTCACCGCCTATCGCGCGTCGCTCTCCCTCACCGAACGCCGCCATGCCGCGGGTGATGTCGCCGAACTCGACGTGGCGCGCGTGCGTACCGAGGTAGCGGCCACTGAGGCTGAAGCCATCGCCCTCGACCGCCGTCGCGTGGAAGTCGAGCACGCGCTCGCGGTGCTGGTGGGGGAGTCGGCTTCGAAGTTCCAGGTCGGCGAGCGCGATTGGGACACGCGCCTCCCGGTGATTCCCGCGGGCGTCCCCAGCGTGGTGCTCGAGCGCCGCCCCGACGTGGCCGCCGCCGAGCGCATGATGCGCGCGGCCCAGGCCCGCGTGGGCGTGGCCAAGGCCGCGTGGTTCCCGAGTTTCTCGCTCACCGCCGATGGCGGCTTCGCCTCCGCCGACCTGGGCGACGTCTTCAAGTGGTCGTCGCGCGCGTGGGGAGTGGGCGCCTTGCTCTCGCTGCCGGTCTTCGATGGTGGCCGGCGCCAGGCCGAGGTCGAGCGTTCCGGCGCGGAGCTGGAGGCCGCGCTCGGGCAATACCGCGACCAGGTGCTGGTGGCGTTCCGCGACGTGGAGGACCAGCTTTCGGCGCTGCGGCTGTTGTCCCTTCAAGCGCACGCGCAGGCAAGTGCGGTGGATTCGGCGCGGCGCACCA
>JBBQBW010000683.1:0-1543 GCA_038318025.1 Burkholderiales bacterium
GTCGCCATCGGGCTCAGCACCACTTCGACCGCGTCGATCCGGGTCCAGTCGGCGCTGTGCGCCGAGCGCAAGTCGAGCGCCGCGTCGAACACCGACACGCCCGCGCCGCAGCACGCATAGGGCTTGATGCCGATGCCCGAAGCCTCGATCTCGAGCGCTCCGGCAGCCAGCGCGCGTGGTGTTTCGTTCCTGCCGTAGGTGGCGAAATAGCCGCCGGGCGCATCGAACACCTCCGGATTCGCGGTGAAGCCCCGACCGGATAACATCGCCGCGCGCACCGCACCTTCCGCCGCCTGCCCCGCATGGAGCGACTTGGTCTCCGAGCCGAAATTGCCGCGGATCCCGGCGGAGTTCGACGCCGCGATCGCCACGGCGTTGAGCGCGGCCTTCGCATCGAGATCGAGCAGGCACGCCGCCGCCGCGGTGGCGCCGAAGATGCCGAGGCTCGAGGTCGCGTGCCAGCCGGCTTCGTAGTGGCGCGGGATCATCGTGCGCCCGAAATGCCCGTTGACCTCGAAGCCCGTCACGTACGCGTTCACCACGTCACGTCCGCTCTTTCCGCGCGCCTCGGCCAGCGCAAGGATCGCGGGGACGAGGACGACACTCGGATGAGACACCATGGTCGAGTTCATGTCGTCATAGTCGAGCACGTGGCCCGCAACGCCGTTGGCGAACGCGGCGAGCGCGGGGGGGAGCTTCTCCCGCGTGCCGAGCACCGACACCGCCTTGCCGCCGGCCTGCTCGAGGGCGAGCTCGCGCGCGATGCGCGCGGTCGCGGTGGAGGCACCGCCGATGATGCAGCCGACGATGTCGAAGAGGCCGAGCTTCGCGGTGGCGAGGCTTTGGCCGGACACGCTGCGGCGCGTCCCGGCCGCGTAGATGCGCGTCAGCGCGGCGGCGTGGGTCTCGCTCAAGCGACGTGGCTCCTGCCGAGGGGTTCGAGGAATTCGCCCAGCGCGGCGTTGAACGCCTCCGCGCTGTCGATATTGGAGAGGTGCCCGGCCCGCGGAATGTCGACGAAACGGCTGCCCGCGATGGCGCGGTGCATCGCCTCGCCGTGCGTCGAGGCGATGTACTGGTCTTCGGTGCCGCTGATGACGAGCGTCGGCACCCGGATCGCGGCGATGCCTTCGAGCCGGTCGGGGCGCTGCGCCATGCCGCGCGTGCCCGAGGCGAGCCCCGTGGCCGGCTGGCGCAGGATCATCCCGCGCACATACGCCTTGATCTCCTCCGGGCAGGCGGCGCGGAAGGGCTTGTCGCCGTAGCTCTCCACCACCGCCTGCGCGCCGCGCCTGCCGATGTCGCGCACCATCTCCTCGCGGAAGCTCGCCCACTCGGGGTTGTCCGCGCCCGCGCGCGTGTTGGCGAGGATGAGCCCCGCGACGCGGCCCGGATGGCGCAGCGCCAGCGACAGCGCGACGTAGCCGCCGAGCGAGATGCCGCCGATCACGGCCTTCGCGATGCCCAGGTGATCGAGCATCGCGACGATGTCGTCGGCGTACGCATCCATGGAGACGGCCCGGCCGTCGGTCGCCGGCGACCG
>JBBQBW010000684.1:0-1519 GCA_038318025.1 Burkholderiales bacterium
CGAAGGGGGCGCCCTGCTAAGGCGTTATATGGGCTTAAACCCGTATCGAGGGTTCGAATCCCTCTCTCTCCGCCAATTTCTTATGCAGTAGGAATTCGTCGAACCAGACCTGCGCCGGAGCCTCGACGGTTTCGATGAAGCCGAGGATCGCGCCGGATTCCACGCCGCCCGCCTGGCGAGCGCGCGTTCCACGTCCAGGATGGCGATGCGGTTCTCGCCGCGCAGGGTGACCCACAGCTCGCGGCCGTTGCGCATGAACGTGGGCTCGTGTGGTTCGCGGCCCACGAGGAGCCGCTCGAGTCGCGCTCGGTAGTCGTGGTCGGCCCGGCGAGGGCGTTGGGCGCGTTGCCCACGACCTTCTTCGCCGCGGCGTCGATCAGATACACGTTGCTCGAGCTGCGCCCGCTGGTGGCCGCGGCGCTATTCCCGTGGTCGTTGGCGTGTGGGTGAAGTTGTAGGCCTCACGGGGCGGCGCCGGAGCGGCGCGTTCGCCGCTGCCTGGGCGAGCTCGAAGTCACGAGGGCCTCGTTCAGGTTTCCCACGGAGTTGAGCAGCGCTTCGGCCTCGCGCACGAGGAACTCGCCGAACTCCTCGGCGGCGGGCACGAGGCGGCGCGAGACGCGCCGCACCGCGAACCACTGCCGCCGCAGCGGAAGCCCCTCCACGTCGAGCAGCGCCAAGCGGCCCCACGCGAGCTCGTCGCGCACGGTGTGCAGCGACAGGAATCCGAGTCCCAAACCCGCGATCACCGCCTGCTTGATGCTCTCGTTGGATGCCATTTCCATGGATCCGTGCAGCTTCACGCGCTGGGCGGCGAAGAAGCGCTCCATGGCGGCGCGCGTGCCAGATCCGTGCTCGCGGACGATGAAGGACTCGTCGCCGAGTTGCGGGAGCTTCATGCGCCTGCGGCGCGACAGCGGATGCGAGGGCGCGGCGACGATGCCGAGCAGGTTGGGCGCGAACGGCGTGGCGATGCACTCCAGCTCCTGCGGCGGGCGGCCCATGATCACGAAGTCCACGGTATTGGCGCGCAGCTCGGCGAGGATCTCCTCGCGATTGTGGATGGTGAGCCGGAAGTCGATGCCCGGATGGCTCTTCAGGAATAGAGCGAGCAGCTTCGGCACGAAGTATTTGGCGGTGGAGACGATCCCGAGCCGAATGCGCCCGCACCTTACTCCCCGCCAGCGCGCCGCGAGCTCCTCCAGGTGCTGCAGGCGTTCGAGCACCTCCTCGACGTGGCTGGCCAACTCGCGGCCGGCTTCGGTGAGCTGGATGCCGCGGCCGGCGGGCTCGAGGAGCGGCAGCCCCAGAGCATCCTCGAGGCGCTTGAGCTGCATCGAGATCGCCGGCTGGGTGAGGTGCACTTCCTCGGCTGCGCGCGTAAGGCTCTGGGTGCGGGCCACCGCGGCGAAGAGATCGAGTTGGCGCAGGGTATAGCGACGCATACCTATCAGCATAGCTGATAAGTAGTCCAACAAAAAGTGACTAGTCCTGATGAGTACTCGAGGTGACGATCGTC
>JBBQBW010000685.1:0-1516 GCA_038318025.1 Burkholderiales bacterium
TGGCACCACTACCTGCGCACGCCCCAGGACAGCGACCATCCGTACGCGGTGCCGGCCTCGGCCCAGCGCCTCGCCGGCATTCCGCCCACCGCGCTCATCGCGACCGCCGGCACGCCGCTTCGCGACGAGGTGCTGAGCTACGCGAAGCGCCTCGCCGCCGCCGGCGTGCCAACCGAAATCACGTGGATCGAGAAGGGCGAAGACCCGTCCGAACGCATCCGCGAATCCGCTCGAACCCTGTTTTCCATTGCATCGCAGACCGAAAGGAACACCCCATGAATACCGCCATCAAGACCGGCGCCGCCGTCACCACCACCATCGCGCTCGCGGTCGCCGCCGCCTTCGCGCTCTCCCGCGCCAACGCCACCGCCGCCACGGCGCCCGGGCCGCAAGCGGTGCCGGTGCAAGTGGCCACCGTGGCGCAGGCCGACGTGCGTGCCTGGGACGAATTCTCGGGGCGGCTGGAAGCGGTAGAGCGCGTGGACGTGCGCTCGCGGGTCGCCGGCACCGTGCACGCCGTCCACTTCCGCGAAGGCGCGCTGGTGAAGCAGGGCGACCTCCTCATCACCATCGACCCCGCGCCCTACCAGGCCGAGGTCGACCGCGCTGATGCGCAAGTCGCCTCCGCCCAGGCGCGAGCGAGCTATACCAGGAGCGAGGCGGAGCGCGCCGCGCGCCTCCTTGAAGAGCGCGCCATCGCCGGCCGCGAGCACGAGGAGCGCCTGAATGCCCATCGCGAGGCCGAGGCCAACCTGCGAGCCGCCCAGGCGAGCCTGCAATCGGCGCGCCTCAACCTCGGCTATACACGCGTCGCCGCACCGGTCGCCGGCCGCGTCGGCAAGCTCGAGATCACCGCCGGCAACCTGGTGGCCGCGGGCCCGGGCGCCCCGGTGCTCACGACGCTGGTTTCGGTGAACCCGATTTACGCGAGCTTCGAGGCCGACGAGCGCGTGCTGGCGAAGGCGCTGCAGGGCCTTCGCAGCGACGGTCCCGGCGAGCTCGGGAAGATCCCGGTCGAGATGGGCACCGCCGCCACCGACGACACGCCGTACCGCGGGAAGCTGCAGCTCATCGACAACCAGGTGGACGCGAAGAGCGGCACCGTTCGGGTGCGCGCCGTCTTCGACAATCGCGACGGCCTCCTCATCCCCGGCCAGTTCGCCCGGCTGCGCATGGCCCAGGCCCGCGCGTTCCCCGCCGTGCTCATCACCGAGCGCGCCGTGGGCACCGACCAGAGCAAGAGATACGTGATGGTGGTGGGCGAGGGCAACAGGGCCGATTACCGCGAGGTGACGCTCGGTCCTTCGGTCGACGGCCTGCGCGTGGTGACTTCCGGCCTCAAGGCCGAGGAACGCATCGTCGTGAACGGCTTGCAGCGCGTGCGCCCCGGGACTGTCGTGGCGCCTCAACCTTAGGGGACAGACCACTAAGCGTCCAGCGTGTCGAGCTCCCGCTTGACGAGGCTTAGTGGTCTGTCCCCTAAGGTCTGTCCCCTAAGGTCCAAGGAAAAAACAAT
>JBBQBW010000686.1:0-1511 GCA_038318025.1 Burkholderiales bacterium
TTCACGGCGAACATCTTGCCCTGGCCGCGCGCGGGGAAGTTGGAGATCACGGCACCCGTGGAGAGTATGTCGATGCTGCCGCCCACCATCGCCTGGAACAGCTCCAGCCCGGTGGTGAATTGCCTGAATTCGGGCTCGAGCCCGTTCTTCTCCCACGCCCCGAGGTGCTGGGCCAGCCACATCTGCCCGTCGACCGCGAGCGTGTGGAGGTACCCCACGCGGATCTTGGTGCGCGATTGCGCGATGGCGGGAAAGCCCAGCGATGTGAGGCCCAGGGCGGCGGCGCCGGCGCCGGCCTGCCCGAGGAACTGCCTGCGGTTGTGTTTCATGGTCTCCTCCTTCGTTGTCGTTCGATCAGTCGGTGATGCGAGCGCTTTGCCGCGCCTGGGCTTCGTACTCCTCCATCACGAGCGCGCGGATGTGGCTGCGCAGCTCGCCGAACTCGGGGCTCTCGTGCAGGGACTCCTCGCGCGGGTAGCCGAACGGCACCGCGACGATCTCGCGCACCCGGGTGGGGCGGGCGGTCATCACCACGATGCGCGACGAGAGGTAGATCGCCTCCTCGACCGAGTGAGTGATGAGCATCACGGTCTTGCCTTCGGCCGCCAGCACCTGCAGCAGCAGGTCCTGCATGGCACTCCTCGTCTGGGCGTCGAGCGCGCCGAATGGCTCGTCCATCAGCAGGAACTCGGGCTTCACCGCGTAGGCCCGCGCGAGTGCCAGGCGCTGGCGCATGCCACCGGACAGCATGCGGGGCCATGCGTCGGCGAAGTCGATGAGGCCCATCAAGCGCATGTAGCGCTCGCAGACCGCCTCGCGCTCGGCGCTGTCAGCCCGGTTCGCCGCGAGCTTGAGCCCGAAGGCGATGTTCTGCTTCACCGTGAGCCACGGGAATACGCCGTACTCCTGGAAGATCACCCCGCGATCGGGGCCCGGCCCCTCGATCGGCTTGCCGTCGAGCGTCACCAGCCCCCGGGTCGCGCGCACGAAGCCGGCCGCCATGTTCATCATCGTGGTCTTGCCGCAGCCCGAGGGCCCGATGACCGAGACGAATTCGCGGTCGCGGATCGCGTAGCTCACGTCGTCGACTACTTTCATGGTGCCGTGGGCGGTCGGGAACTCGACCGAGACGTGGTCGAACACGATGCGTGGTTCTCCCTCCGCCTTGGGAGAGGGTCCGGTGCTCAATTGATTCTCTCCTGCCATGCCACCAACCGCTTCGCGACCCTTCGAAGCACCAGGTCCATGGCGAGCGCGATGAAACCGATGCAGATGATGCCTACGTAAATGATGTCGAGCTGGAAGAACGAGGCCGCGTTCTGGATCAGCGAGCCCAGCCCGCGCTGGGCGGCGATGAGCTCGGAGGCGACGAGCGTCGCCCAGGCCACGCCCAGGGCTACGCGCAGCGCCGTCAGCATGTGCGGCACCGTGAGCGGAACGATCACCTTGCGGAAGATCTCGGCGTCGGTGGCACCCAACGTGCGGGCAACGCGCACGTAAATCGGGCTGAT
>JBBQBW010000687.1:0-1510 GCA_038318025.1 Burkholderiales bacterium
GAGGAAGCGGTTGAAGTGACTCATTGCTGCGATCTCCGGAACGATGGGGAACGCGCAATGTGCCGCAAGCCAGCCCGGGGTTCCAGCCCGTTGCGACGAAACGCGCCCGGCGGGGCGCAGGAAGCGCACACCTAGTCCGCGAGCACCTGGTCGGTGCGGGTGAAGGTCCAGGTGCGCGTGATGTGGAGAATGTCGGTGTCGGCGCGGATGTTGTCGGGGAAGCGCTCGAACGGGGCCGCCAGCCGCACGATGCGGATCGCCGCCTGGTCGAGCACCTTGTGGCCCGAGGAGCGGTTGATCTCCACCGACTCCACCTCGCCGTCGGCCTTGATCGCCACCGTCATCTGCAGCTTGCCGAAGATCTTCCGGTTGCGGGCCTCGTCGGGGTAGTTCAGGTTGCCCACGCGCTCGATCTTGAGGCGCCAGTTGTCGACGTACTGCGCGAAGCGGTACTCCTGCGTGCGGGCACCGACGAACTTGCGCTTGGGCCGCTCCTGGTAGGCCTGCATGTCGCGGCGGATCTGCGCCTCGAGCCGCGCGATCTCCAGGCTCTTGTCCATGAGGTCGCGCGCTTCGGCCTCGCCCCCGGTGGCGGTGGCCGGCGGCGTCTCCAGCGGCACCACCTGGGTCTTTGCCTTCATGCGCGTCATCAGCTCGCGCGCCTCGACCTCGAGCTGCTTCACCCGCGCCTCGGCCGCCTTCATCTCGCGGGCGGGATCCTTCTCCTGGAGGGCCGGAAGCGGGGTCGCCGCGCGCAGCTTCTGGTCGGTGTTGCCGCCGCCGTCCAGGTTGGCCTGGGCCAGCGCGTCGGCCTTCTCCGGGCGCGTGGCGCTGCGACTGTTCACCAGCACCACGTCCATCACGTTGTGGGGCGCATCCCATCGCGGGATCTGGGGAAGGCGGAAGCCCAGGCCCAAGATCACCACCAGATGGAATGCGATCGAGGCCACCACCGCCACCTGCATCGAGGCGACGAGGCCGAAGCGCTCGAGCAGGAAGTCGGAGAAGGAGACGAGGGCGTCGGGGGAGGGCTGCCTCAGCTGCATCGGCAGGGCGACGTGCGCGTTTCGGGACTCGGCATGAGCCGGAATTGTACGGGGTTATTTCCCGGCATAACGGGTGAGGACGTTGGCTTCCCAGGGGTCGATCTCGCCGAAAGCGACGCGCACGCGCTCGCCCGGCGTGGCCGCCGGAAGCCCCACGCAGCGGCACACCAGCGGCAGGCGGTCGATGCGCACCAGCTCCTCGCGCATCACCGTGGCATCGGCTTCGGCGATCCCCTCCTGCGCGATCCAGCGCAGGCACCAGTAGCGCTCCAGCAGGCGCTGGTGCTCGGCGTAGGCCTCGTAGGTCGCCTCGAAATCCCGCGCCGCGGCGGTGAGCTCCTCGCGGGTGTAGGCGGGCTCGTCGCCGCGCAGCGACGCCACCAGCTGGCGCTGGTTCGCGAGGTCGGTGAAGCGCCGCAGCGGCGAGCTGGACCACGCGTAGTGGCTGACGCCCAGCCACTCGC
>JBBQBW010000688.1:0-1507 GCA_038318025.1 Burkholderiales bacterium
CGCTCATCGTCGGCAGCGACTACGGCACGCGCGCCTCGACCGTTCTCACGGTGGGAGCGGACGGCCTCGCCCGAATCGAGGAGCGCACGCGGGATGCCGCCGGGCAGGTGACGGGCAGGCGGGAGTACACCTTAGGGGACCTTAGGGGTCAGACCACTAAGGGACTGGCGTAGCCCCTTAGTGGTCTGACCCCTAAGGTCTACATGCGCAATTGGTGGTCTGTCCCCTAAGGTTTTCCCACAGGATTTTTACTTCTTCGCGGCCGCCACTTCCGCCGCCAGCTCGCCGCCGCTCTTGTAGTGCGGCACGCGGAGCACCATCCGCTTGCTGCGCTGCCAGAACGCATTCGAGCCGTTGACCTCCTCCGACCAGTACTTGTTGGCGAGCGTCATGTTGCGCGGCACGTCGAGGAGGAACGCGTCGCGCGAGCCCGCGCCGCCGAAGATGTAGAGCTTGCCGTCGATCATCCGCCACGAGTCCGCGTCGCCGCCCCAGGGGATGCCGTAGGCGATGCCGTTGGTGCAATAGCCCCCGTACTGCGGGAGGTACTTCTCCGGCGCCGCGTCGAAGAGCGCCTTGTGCTCGCGCTTCGAGAACCGGAAGGTCACGTCCTTGTAGACGCTCTTGATGGACGGATTGCCGGGGCGATGGGTGCCTTCGGTGAAATAGCTCACCACGTCGTGGCCAAAAAGCATGAGGTGCCGGTCCTCGCCTTCGGCTACCGCGTTCACGGGCGACAGGCCTTTGCCGGGGCTCTGCACCACGAGAGGCGCGCAGCCGGAGATCGTGAAGGCGGTGGCGGCCACGAGCAGAATTCGATGCCAGTTGTTCATGATTCTCCTTACGGGTTGTCTTCGACTTCAGGATCGGCGGCGGCCGCGCGGCCGAGCCGGTCGTTCACCGCATCCCACTCGGGTGTGGCCGGCGGAGCCTCCACCAGGATCCTGTCGGCGCCCTGGGCATCCAGCTTACGCAGTTTGGCGTAGAGGTCGTGGGCGTAGGCGGCCGGACCGGCGCCCCCCACCTCGAGCACGGCGATGCGCGCGCCCCCCGCTCGCTGCGCCGCGAGGGTCTCTCGATCCACGAGCGACACCGGGGTGCGGGGGGCGTAATGGGCGGCGAGCGTGCCCGAGGCGCGGGGGGCGAGGACGTCGCGGTCCGCGGGTGCCTCGCCCAGCTCCACCTCGATGTCACGCCGGGTGATTGCCCCCGGACGCAGCAGCACCGGCATGCCGCGGGAGAGATCGACGATGGTGGACTCGAGGCCCACGTCGCTGGCGCCGCCATCGAGGACGAAGAGCCCCGGCCCGAACTCGTCGCGCACGTGCTGCGCGGTGGTGGGACTCACGTGGCCGAACTTGTTGGCCGAGGGCGCCGCAACCGCGCCGCTGCCGATGCGCGCGAACTGCGCGAGCAACGCCCGGGCCATCGGATGCGACGGGCAGCGCAGCCCCACGGTGTCCTGCCCGCCGGTGACGGCATCGGGCACCGCGGCCGAGCGCTTGAG
>JBBQBW010000689.1:0-1502 GCA_038318025.1 Burkholderiales bacterium
CAGCAGCACCTCGTGGCGCGTGCACAGCTCGCGTGCCCTGGCGAGAAACTCCCAGTCGTGGAAGCGCATTCCCGAGGCGCCCTGTACCAGGGGCTCGACGATGAGGGCCGCGATCTCATCGCCGCGCGCCGAGAAGAGCGCCTCGAGCTTGTCGCCGGCCCGCGCGTCGGTGCCGGGGAAGGGCGTGGTGATGCCCTCGCGCAGCAGCGGCCCGTAGGCATCGCGGAACAGCGCCACGTCGGTCACCGCGAGCGCGCCCACGGTCTCGCCGTGGTAGCCGCCCTCGAGCGCCACGAAGCGGCGCTTCGCGGGCCGGCCGCGATTGGTCCAGTAGTGGAACGCCATCTTGAGCGCCACCTCGGTCGCCGAGGCGCCGTCGGAAGCGTAGAACACGTGCCCCAGGCCGGCGGGGGCGAGGCGGGCGAGCCGCTCCGAGAGCTCGACCACCGGCGCATGGGTGAATCCCGCCAGCATCACGTGGGAGAGCGAGTCGAGCTGCGAGGCGATCGCGGCATTGATCGCGGGATGGGAATGGCCGAAGAGGTTCACCCACCACGAGCTCACGCCATCGAGGTAGCGCCGCCCCTCGAAGTCCTCGAGCCACGCGCCCCGCGCCCGTGCGATCGGCACCAGCGGGAAGCGCTCGTGCGCCTTCATCTGCGTGCAAGGGTGCCAAACGGCGGCGAGGCTTCGCGCCACCATTTCCGCATTGCCCGCGCGCGCGGGACCGCTCATCAGCCCGCGCCGATGCGGTTGATCTGGCCGGCCGCGGCGCTCGTGGCCTCGGTGGCGAGGGACTCGATCGCCTCCCGCGGCATCGAGGCGGTGCCGCCGGTCATGTAGCAGAGCGCGGTGAACAGCGTCTTCACGTCGACCGCGGCGAGGGGATCGGCCGTTTCGCCGTAATCGAGGTCCACGCCGCGCGGCTCGACCACCACGCGCAGCTTCTGGTCCAGCAGCGCGCTGCCACCCCTGGCATCGAAGAGCGCCAGGAACCTGGCCAGGATCAGCTTTTCCAGCTCGGCTTTCTCGGAGTGTCCCAGCAGTGGCACGCGGGGTCCTGGGTCGAAGGGGGGACCGCCATTCTAGCGTCCCCTGTAGTCCGCCTTTGGCATCCGTGCGTTGGGAGTGCTAGCAACACGTGGCGCGGCATTTCATGCAAAACACGATTTCGAGCATGTTGTTTGCGTCGGATGGCACGGATACCGGAACCAAGCGAGCTTCACCCCTTTCCCAACTGGAGGAGGACGAATGCAACTGCTGGACCACATCGAGACGCAGCTCATCTCCAATCGCCTGCCGCTGGTGGCCGTCACGCTAGCCGCGGTTCCGTATGCGAACACGCCGGTCGTGCTCACGCTGCACTGGCATGGTTTCGTCGAGGCGCGCCTGGCCGAAGTCACGCACGCCAACGTCGTTTCCTATCAGCCCGTGCCCAGCTCGTCGCTGCAGGTGAACGACCGCTGGGACCGCGTGGACCAGCTCGAGGACGAGATCCTCGA